>JABXHZ010000090.1 GCA_013373335.1 Cyclobacteriaceae bacterium
GCAAGTGCAGGCGAGGATGACAAAGAATGCATAAGCATTAATTTCACTTAATGCACCAAAGCCACTTCCTTCTTTTACCAAAACCAAAACTGCCACCCCAACAAAGGCGATAGCTAGACCGAGAGCATTTCGCCTGGTGATCTTGGATTTAAAAAAAATAGCTCCAACTAATACCACAAACAAGGGAGTCAAGGCATTCAATACCCCTGTCAGAGAACTGCTTAATTGAGTTTGAGCTTTTGCAAAAAGAAAAGCTGGAATAAAACTCCCAACTAGACCAACCAAAATTAAGTTTTGGATCTGTACGCTTGTCAGACGTCGTACTCCAGTAAGGGATATAGGAAGTAGAAAGCTCGCTGCAGCCACAATCCGAAAAGCTCCCAGTTCACCAGGAGAAAATACGGTCAATCCACGTTTGATTAGAATAAAGGAACTTCCCCAGACCAAAGCCAATACAATGAGAAATCCCCAGTTTTTCAGCGTGTTTTCGGTGGAATGATCTGACATCTAACGATTGGAGTTATGCTTCCGCAAAAGAAGCAATTCCTGCTTGGAATTGTTCTAGGAATTTGGATGATTGGGAGAAAAGTAAAGCATACCGGTTAGAAAACGTAATCGGCATAAACTTCTGCTACCCGATCTAAAATTTCGCAGACTTCTTCATAAGTGTCCGCGGTTACCATTTCGGTTCGATAGCTTTTAAAATTTGGCATTCCTCTGAAATAGTTGGTGTAGTGCCTGCGCATTTCGAGGATTCCCAATTTTTCCCCTTTCCATTTGACGGAGAAGTCCAAATGTTTTTTAGCCACATTTAGACGCTCTACCAAGTCCGGTTGGGGGAGTTTTTCTCCTGTACTCAAGTAGTGTTTGATTTCATTGAAAATCCAAGGGTATCCAATGGAAGCCCTACCGATCATCATGCCATCCACGTTGTATTTAGCTTTGTATTCTGCAGCCTTTTCAGGAGAATCAATATCCCCATTTCCAAAGACAGGAATAGTGAGTCGGGGATTTTCTTTGACTTGATTGAGATAAGACCAATCGGCTTCCCCTTTATACATTTGTTGGCGGGTCCGGGCGTGAATTGAAATCGCTTGTATTCCTACGTCCTGAAGCCGTTCGGCCACTTCCACGATTCGGATAGTATCATGACTCCAGCCAAGGCGGGTTTTGACAGTCACAGGTATATTTACCGCTTTAACGATTTCGGCTGTCATGGATACCATTTTATCAATATCCAAAAGAATCCCTGCTCCGGCGCCCTTGCAGGCTACCTTATGGACAGGACATCCATAATTAATGTCTAAAATATCAGGTCCGGCAGCTTCGGCAATCGCAGCTGCTTCCCGCATAGACTCGATTTCATTTCCGAAAATCTGAATTCCGATAGGGCGTTCATATTCAAAAATGTCCAGTTTTTGGACGCTTTTTGCAGCATCACGGATCAATCCTTCTGAGCTGATAAATTCCGTATACATTAAATCAGCCCCATTTTCCTTGCAAACAGCACGAAATGGGGGATCGCTGACATCTTCCATGGGTGCCAGCAATAAGGGGAATTCTCCCAGCTCCAACTTTCCTATCTTTACCACTGCTTATTCTAAATTTGGCGTAAATTTACGGCCAATTATGGAGATTTACGAAACTCAGCGAGAAATCGCCAAGCGGAAAAGTTGGCTTTTGTCCTTGGTAGTCATTGTTTTAGTGACTTTTGGCGTACTTATCGTCTTGCAAGGCATCGCATTGGGATTGGTTCCTTACTTATTCGGAATCGGTTTTGAAGATATGTTATCCCTATTATCAGGGGATTTTTCAGTTCCTAATGGACGGATGGCTTTGTTTTTTGTCCAAGGTTTGGGCTCGGGGATAGGATTTATGGTTGCCGGCTATATTGTTTCCCATTGGATTGATAAAGCGGATTTACATTGGGATGTCCAGCTTAGTAGGACTCAGGGTAAAAAAATTATGGTTACAGTCTTTTTGACTTTCGGAGCCATGCTTTTCAATGCCTTGTTGGTTTATTGGAACGCTCAGATGGAATTGCCTCCTGCTCTTTCAGGCCTAGAAAGCTGGATGAAGGAAATGGAACAAGATCTCTTGGAGATGACCGTTTTTTTGACTGATTTCCAAAATATCACTGAGCTTTTGATGGGGATTTTGGTGATTGGTGTCTTTGCCGGATTGGGGGAAGAGCTGTTTTTCAGGGGAGTGCTCCAGCCCAAGATGCATTTATACACAGGTTCTTACCATTGGGGGATTTGGTTGACGGCCGCGATTTTTTCAGCGATTCATATGCAGTTTTATGGATTTCTACCGAGATTGTTTCTAGGGGCTTTGTTTGGGTATCTTTATGTTTATTCAGGAAGTTTAGTATACCCCATTTTGGCACACATATTTAACAATTCCTTTACCGTATTATTGGTTTATGCCGCTGGTCAGGGATGGATTGAGTTTGATTTGGAGTCCACCGATACCGTTTCTTATCCCATGTCGATTTTGGGATTGTTGGTTCTTTCGGCAGGATTCTATTACTTTAAAAAAACGAAGCCCTCCCAGCATGAAGGAATGGATCAAAGTATTTGAAACCCCTCAGCAAATCCGAGCTGAAATTGTCAAAGGTGTTTTGGAAGAAAATGAAATTCCTGCGGTGGTCTTGAATAAAAAAGAAACGGTTTATCAAGTATTTGGTCTTTATGAGGTTCATGTCAACCGAGCCAATGCTTTGAGAGCCACTACCCTGATCAATAATGAGATCTCGTTTTAATATTAACAATTACAGCAATCTGGGTCAGCGTGCCATCACGGCGGTAGTGGGTGCTGCGATTGTTATTTCGGCCATAATCTTCTCGGATTGGACCTATTTTTTGGTATTTGCCTGTATTTTGGGATTTTCTCAAATGGAATTTTATAAGCTATGTGGTCTGGATGGGATGTTACCATTGAGGAGTTTTGGGACCTTTTTAGGCTTACTTATTTTTACCCTCACGTTTATGATCGAAAAGGAACAATTGCCGAATGAGTATCTCTATCTCATTTTTCCAATTATTTCCTTGACATTCTTCATCAAGCTTTATAAAAAAACTGATAAGAAGCCCTTTACAGGGGTGGCATTTACTTATTTGGGAATTTTTTATGTAGCGGTGCCTTTTTCATTATTGAACTTGGCTGTCTTTTCGGTGGAAAAAGTCTATCACTTTGAGATTATTCTTGGTTGCCTCTTAATTCTATGGGCGAGCGATACTGGAGCCTATTTTGCCGGCACCAAATTTGGAAAGACGAAGTTGTTTGAGCGGGTTTCTCCTAAAAAATCCTGGGAAGGGTTTCTTGGTGGGGCATTTTCTGCTATTGCAGTAGCATTTTTATTGGCCCGATATTTTCAGGCTATACAAGACTGGAAGTGGTTGGTGATTGCTGGAATTATCATCATTGCCGGGACATACGGTGATCTTATCGAGTCACTATTTAAGCGATCGATTGAGATTAAGGATTCAGGTGATGGTTTGCCAGGGCATGGAGGATTTATGGATCGGTTTGACGGGTTGCTTTTGTCGGCGCCCTTCATTACTGCTTTTTTGAAAATCTTCTGATCGTTCGGCAGGGGTAATCTGAAAAACTAGTTAATATTGTATTGCATTTCACTACTCTAATTTAAACCCAATATGGCTTACATTGAACCGGCTCCAATCAAGGATAGAGAGAATCCTTTGGAGTCAATGATGGAAAGATTCAATATCGCTGCTGA
>JABXHZ010000404.1 GCA_013373335.1 Cyclobacteriaceae bacterium
CGATTTGGTTGAATCAAATTTTCAAAACCTGCCCAATACAGCATTTCATTGATGAACGTATCGCTACCCGCCACCATAATCGGATCATTCCAAATTAAATAGACGACAGTCCCTTTTTTGGGGATCGGATTCTTGAATTCTGAATTCAAACGGCTTATTATCTTACCAGCTTCAGGTTGAGTATTTGTCAATTTCCCTATTTCCTCAATCATGGAAAAAGCATCTGGAAGAGTCTTCACATCACTCATCCAGACTGGATAATGTTTAGCAAGTCTTTCAATGCCTGATTGTTCATTCTCCTCCTTATTACCTATAATCAAATCCGGATGCAAAGAATCAATCCGATCGAAATGATAAGTTTTTGTACCTCCGACAATAGTTCTCTCCTTTCGAAGTCGGGCTGGATGAACGCAGAATTTGGTAACTCCCACAAGTCGATCTTCCAATCCTAAATCTACCAGCAACTCTGTTTGGGATGGCACTAGAGAAACAATCCGCTGGGGAACTTGGGGTAAATTAATAGTCCTCTGAAGTTGATCTTTATAAATCCTCATGTCTTAGCAACAAAAAAGGTGAGGAAAAACTCCTCACCTAGACTTATTAGCTGATGTAACGGAAGTCAAATGTTGGATCAAAATCCATCAAAAATTCATACATCAAATGGATTACCTGATCTATATCTTCTTTACTTGCTGTTTCTACTGTGGTATGCATATATTTCAGCGGAAGGGAAATAAGAGCTGAAGGAACCCCTTCGTTGGAATAGGCAAAAGCATCCGTATCAGTACCCGTAACTCGGGAGGCTGCTGAACGCTGGAATGGAATATCCTTCTTTTTTGCTGTCTCAATAATCAGATCCAAAAGCTTTTTGTGAACCGAAGCCCCATAAGTCAAAACGGGACCTTTACCTGCGACTTGATCCCCGCTGCTGATTTTATTATACATAGGAGAAGTCGTATCATGGCAAACATCGGTGATAATAGCTGAATTGGGTTTGATTCGATGCGCAATCATTTGAGCACCTCTCAAACCGATTTCCTCCTGAACAGCGTTGACTATATAAAGTCCAAAAGGAAGTTCCTTTCCTGACTCTTTGATTTTTCGAGCCACCTGAGCAATCATGTATCCTCCAATTCGATTATCAAGCGCTCTACCCGAATAAAATTTTTCATTAAGCTCAATTAATTCATCCTTAAAGGTGATGACACAGCCCACATGAATACCCATTTCCTCCACTTCTTGCTTAGACCGAGCTCCTACATCAATAAAAATATTATCCAGGGTCGGGGTATCTTCTTTTCCTTCCTTCCGAACATGAATGGCAGGCCAACCAAAAACACCAGGGACAATCCCCTTATCAGTATGAATATTCACACGCATGGAAGGAGCGATCATATGATCAGATCCCCCATTTCTTCGGACATAGATATAGCCGTCGTCTTTGATATAATTGACAAACCAGCTGATCTCATCCGCATGAGCTTCGATGACAAATTTGTATGCTGAATCCGGATTAATTACACCGACTGCAGTTCCATAATTATCGGTGAAGTAGGTATCTACAAAAGGTTTAATATAATCTAGCCAAATTGACTGGCCAGAAGCCTCAAAGCCAGTTGGAGAGGCATTATTAAGGTATTTGTAAAGAAATTTTTGTTCTGGTTTCATTTTTTTATTTTGTCAATAGTTGATAAGCCATGGACTAAAGCGGAATATTACCATGCTTTTTCCTAGGTAGTTTATCCACCTTATTCTCAAGCATTTTAAAGGCTTTAATCAGTTTGGATCGGGTTTCAGCAGGTTCAATCACCTCATCAATAAACCCTCTGTGAGCTGCACGATAAGGGTTTGCAAATTTTGCAGTGTACTCATCTACTTTTTCCTGAAGTTTTGCTTCTGGGTCAGAAGCAGCAGCAATTTCCTTTCGGAAAATGATCTCCGAAGCACCCTTTGCTCCCATTACCGCAATCTCAGCTGTGGGCCATGCAAAATTCATGTCCGCCCCGATGTGCTTGGAGTTCATCACATCATAAGCACCTCCATAAGCTTTCCGGGTGATAACTGTGATTCTTGGAACGGTAGCTTCTGAAAACGCATATAGCAACTTGGCTCCATTCGTGATAATCCCATTCCATTCTTGATCTGTCCCAGGAAGAAACCCAGGAACATCCACCAATACCAGCAAAGGCACGTTGAAACTATCACAGAAACGGACAAACCGGGCTGCTTTGGTGGAAGCATGATTATCCAAAACCCCAGCCATGGATTGGGGTTGATTCCCCACTATGCCAATACTTCGACCAGCGATTCGCGCAAAGCCTACCACAATATTGTCTGCATAGTTTTCATGAACTTCCAGAAAAGAGTCGGAGTCTACAATTCCTTTTACCACATCCCGAATATCATAGGGATGGTTTGGATTCTCCGGAACAATCGAATCTAATTCCTTTCTACTTTCATCCGCCTTAACTTCATAAGGATAAACCGGGGCAATTTCTTCGCAATTCTGAGGGATATAGCTTAATAGCTGCTTGATGTGCCGGATACATTCTACTTCATTTTTGCAGGCAAAATGAGTGACTCCTGACTTGGTACTGTGAGCGGAAGCCCCACCCAATTCTTCAGCTGTAACCGTTTCCTGAGTAACCGTTTTTACTACATTCGGACCAGTTACGAACATGTAGGAGGTATTTTCGACCATTAGAATAAAATCCGTAATAGCCGGTGAATAAACTGCTCCGCCAGCACATGGGCCCATAATCGCGGAAATCTGAGGTACAACCCCAGAAGCCAGCGTATTTCGGTAAAAAATATCCGCATAGCCCCCCAAGGAATTCACCCCCTCTTGGATACGAGCCCCACCTGAATCATTTAATCCAATCACTGGCGCACCATTTTTCATGGCCATATCCATGATTTTGCAGATTTTCTCGGCATGGGTTTCAGAAAGCGACCCTCCAAAAACTGTAAAATCCTGAGAATAAACATAAACCAACCTTCCGTTGATTTCACCATAACCGGTAACCACACCATCACCGAGGTAATGTTCTTTATCCAGCCCAAAATCCTTGGCGCGATGCATGACAAATCTGTCTACCTCCTGAAAACTTCCTTCATCGAGGAGTAATTCGATCCGCTCGCGAGCTGTAAGCTTGCCTTTTTTATGCTGGGATTCTATTCTGCCTTCCCCGCCTCCAAGCATTGCTTCAGCGTTTTTTTTCCTCAAAAGATCCACTTTCTCTTGATTTGTCGATCCGGTATAAATGGGTTTATTCTGATTTTCCATAAAATTTGAATTTGCGAAAGCCAAATATAACAGGCTTTGGGAGCAGGAAAAAAAATCAATCGGATAGCTGGCGCCAATCCGAATTGGAATTGCCTTGATAAGATTTAGGTGGAATATTTAACAAACAAGAACTCTGGATTTTACAATAACTTTCTATATTCGCCCATCCAAAATTTTGGCAGTATGAGTACCGGAAAGGCAGCGGTGATAGACATGGGAACCAATACATTTCATTTAGTATTGGTCGAGTTAGTTAAAGACGGGTTTAAGGTAATATACAAGGAGAAAATTCCTGTAAAGCTAGGACAAGGTGGAATCAACCAAGACCACATTGCGCCTGATGCGCTCAAAAGAGCTTATCATACATTGACCCATTTCAAAAATCTGATCGATGGAGAAAATATTGATCGGGTATTTGCCTTTGCGACTAGTGCCGTACGAAATGCCAAAAATGGACAAGAATTCGTCCAAGAAGTCAAAAACAAAATTGGGATTGACATCAATGTCATCAATGGAGAGGAAGAAGCCCTCTTGATTTATGAAGGCATCAAATTATCCGGCTCCCTCAATGGACAAACCGAATTGATGATGGACATCGGAGGAGGTTCGGTAGAATTTATTATTGGTAACTCTGAAGAGGTTTATTGGAAAGGTAGCTTTGAAATCGGAGGACAGCGTCTTCTGGAACTTTTCCATCATCACGATCCTATTTTGACTTCAGAACTTCAGCGACTACATGAATACCTAGAAGAAAAACTTCAACCCCTCCTAAAAGCGATCGAGAAATACAAACCTTGTAGCTTGGTTGGAGCTTCAGGCACCTTTGATACCCTCACTGATATCTATTTCGAGTCTATGCTTCAGTGTAAGCTGACAGGACAGCATGTATTTGAACTCCCTGCCAGTGAGTTTCATAGAATCCACCAACTTTTGCTTTCAAAAAATCGCGAAGAACGCCTTCAAATACCAGGAATGATCCCTATGCGGGTGGATATGATTGTGGTAGCCTCCTCGCTGATAGATTTTATTTTGAAATACATTCCTGTTCAGAACATCACCTGTTCGCATTATGCCTTGAAAGAGGGAGCAATTGCTGAAGTACTTCGTCAGCAGGTAGAAACCACCTAATTCGCGACTAGTCAAAGCGAAAGACTTTTATCTTTGTACTCCATCAACCAAACATCCATTTGGCCATGCAAACCTATTCCTACGATCAGCTGTACAAATTCACCCATGACATTTTACTTAAACTAGGCTGCTCAGAATTGCATGCCCAGATAGGATCAGAAGTACTTTTATCCGCTGATCTTCGGGGAGTTGACAGTCACGGTGTTGCTCGCCTGTCAGGTTATGTCCGACTTTGGGAAAAAGGTAGAATCAATGCAAATCCAAGTATCAAAATCGTACATGAAACACCCTCAACAGCTGTAGTGGATGGAGATGGAGGATTGGGTCTAGTCGTAGCTCCTTATGCCATGAATGTGGCTATCGAAAAAGCAAGCAAAGCAGGAACTGGCTGGGTTTCTGTCAAAAATTCAAATCATTATGGAATCGCTGGCTACCATGCCATGATGGCTTTGGACCATGATATGATCGGGATTTCCTTGACAAATGCCAGCCCGCTTGTCAGCCCTACTTTTTCAAAAGAACGCTTATTGGGGACAAACCCAATTTCGGTAGCCATCCCAGCAAAAGAAGAACCCCCTTTTGTCGCTGATATGGCTACTACAACCGCGGCCAATGGCAAACTGGAAATTCTACAGCGAAAAGGAAAAGATGCTCCTTGGGGATGGATTCAGGATAAGGAGGGGAATCCGACAACCTCGGCAAATGGAGTAAAAGATGGGGGAGCATTGTTGCCATTAGGAGGAGACCGAGAGCATGGTTCGCACAAAGGCTATGCCCTAGGAGCAATCGTCGATATTTTTTCAGCAGTTTTGTCTGGAGCGAATTATGGCCCATGGGTACCTCCTTTTGTAGCATTTTTGGAACCAGACCCGAATCCTGTCGGTGAAGGAATAGGCCATTTCTTTGGAGCGATGCGAGTGGATGCATTCCGGCCTGCAGATGAATTTAAATCCAATATGGACAACTGGATCAAAAGATTCCGATCTGCCAAACCCTCTGATGGAAATAAAAAAGTCTTGATCCCAGGGGATCCTGAGCGAGAGTTGGAAGTAATCAGGAGAGTAGAAGGTATTCCATTATTGGGTCCTGTTGTGGAAGATTAAAAAGCTTTAGGAGATCGGTTTGGTGTGAAGCTCTAAGAAGTATTTTCATTAACCTTTTTCAAGGAAATTCATTTTTTCAGGATTATGGATGAGATCCGCCACTTTTATAGTGCTCCATCCATCACGCGTTGATTTGCAACTTTTTGGGGTTTTCGTAAATTGAAAGATGCTTCAACTTAAACCCAATAACCTATGAATCAATTCAATCGCCGCGATTTTTTAAAAGGATCCTCCGCCCTAATGACTCTTGCCAGTTTTGGACTGCTAGGAATGGACTTTAAAAACCCGGATGGCCCCATCCGAACCGCTTTGATAGGGGCAGGATGGTACGGGAAATCTGACTTATTCCGACTGATTCAAGTAGCAGACATTGATGTGGTAGGATTGGCAGACCCGGACAAAAATATGCTGGAGGCTGCAGGCAAATTAGTTTCTGAAAGACAAAAGTCCGGCAAAGTTCCTCCACTCTATGAAAATTACCAAGAGCTGTTAGCCAACGAAAAGCCAGAGCTGGTACTAATTGGCTCACCAGACCACTGGCACGCATTGCAGGCCATAGACGCCCTCAAAGCAGGCGCTCATGTCTATCTCCAAAAGCCTATCTCGGTCGACGTGATTGAAGGTGAAGCTATCCTAGCTGCTGCTCGTAAATACAATCGGGTGGTACAAATTGGAACACAGCGAAAATCCACTCCTCACTTAATTCAAGCTAAAGAGGAGATTATTGACACGGGAAAATTGGGTAAAATCTCACACGCGGAGGTTTGCTGCTATTTCCATATGCGCGCAAACGGGAATCCACCTGAGCAAGAAGTTCCTGACTTTTTCAATTACGAGCTTTGGACAGGTCCTGCACCACTTCGACCCTATGATGGACTTCCCCATACCCGTTGGTGGCGGACTTTCATGGAGTATGGAAATGGAATTACAGGCGATATGTGCGTACACATGCTCGATACCGTCCGCTGGATGTTGAAGTTGGGTTGGCCATCACAAGTGACTGGAACAGGCGGTATTTTTGTCCAAAAGGAAGGAAAATCCAATATCGCTGATACCCAAACGGCCATTTTCGAATTCCCTGAATTGAATGTGGTTTGGCAGCATCGCACCTGGGGAAATCCGGTAGACCCTGAATATCCTTGGGCTTTTAAAATCTATGGGGAAAATGGGATGCTAGCAGGAAGCACTATGCAAGCAGATTTTATTCCATACGGAGAAGGTGAAGAGCCAGTTCACTATGACGTGGTGTATGAGAAAGAGGAATATCCTGAGGATGTAACTGAAGACCGAATCGAACTCAATGCTGCTCCTGCTACGCGACTGCATATGAAAGATTGGCTGAAAGCCATCGATACGAAAACCTTACCGATTGCAGATGTAGAGCAAGGCCACATTTCTACGGCTTCCTGTATTTTGGCGAATATCTCCATGGAATTGGGAGGGCGCCCTCTAAAGTATGATCCAAAAACAAGGACTGTAATCGGAGACCCGGAGGCTACTGAAAAATTAAGGAGACCTTACCGTGCTCCATATGTTCACCCAGAACCTGACCAGGTCTAAAAAACAAAACAGGCTACTGATTAAATCTTTATCAGTAGCCTGTTTTTAATTATTAATCTGCCGGAACCTGATTGATGATCCCATCCGTAATTTGTACGGATGCTCCTTGGGAATCTGTTCCGGTGACAGAAAAAGTTCCGCTTAACGTGGATCCAACCTCAGTAATCTTCAATGTGCCACTGCTTCCACTAGCTCCACCCGTACCACTTGCTTTAAAATATTGAAAACTAGCGTCACCAGAAGACCAATTTTGATCAACAAAGGAATAATCTCCTGGTCCGCTTCCATAAAAATCAATTTCAATGTTTTCATAGGAAGTTCCTGAGCCATTTTCATAATAAACCCGAATGCGTTGGCCATTGATATCAAACCAAACTGCGTCCACAGCAATATCCGTCCCGTTCAGTTTAAAACAAACTTTGCCTGGAGCACAACCTTCAGTGATTGGATTTTGATCATCTTCATCACTACAAGCGCCTAAAACAACTGAAACCATCAAGGCAAATAAAAGTATCTGGATTTTTTTCATGGTTTTTTATTTCAAAGGTGCGGCTCATGACTAACTTTCTCTATACTACAAATACCCTATTCTTCCTTAAGGTTTCCTGAATATTAAGGGAATGCTACTTCTCGAAGATTTTAATAAAACAAGCTTAACTCAAGATTTTCGATGTCTAGAGGCCTTTTGGCTAATTTTGAATCGTACAGCAAATACTTTTTAACTCCTTGCATTTCATTTTTAGCCCCGACTCCGGTCGGGGCCCATTTGCAAAAAAGCTTCTCTTTTTTCCCCTTGAGATTCAGGCCGCATCTTGTACCTTAGATGGGTAATTTTATTTCTATGGAACTAGCCACGACCCCAGGAAAAGTTTTAAGTTTTGATCGGAAAAATTTAAGTGATTCCAAACTTTTGGAATTGTATGAAGGCTTATTGATTCCACGAAGAATCGAGGAAAAGATGCTTATTCTTCTTCGGCAGGGTCGAATTTCCAAATGGTTTAGCGGATGGGGGCAGGAAGCGATCTCAGTTGGAGCTGTACAAGCACTTCAATCGGATGAGTTTATCCTTCCCATGCATCGCAACTTGGGCATTTTTACAGGAAGAAATGTTCCACTTAACAAGTTATTCGCTCAGTTTCAAGGAAAAAAATCAGGCTTCACCAAAGGCCGGGATCGTTCCTTTCATTTTGGTTCCACAGCGCATCATATCGTCGGAATGATTTCTCACCTCGGCCCGCAATTGGCTATTGCCGATGGAATTGCTTTAGCAAATAAGCTCTCCAAAGAAAAGAAAGTCACCTTAGTTTTTTCGGGAGATGGAGCTAGTTCAGAAGGGGATTTTCACGAGGGAATCAATGTGGCTGCAGTTTGGAAGCTTCCGGTCATTTTCGTAATCGAACACAACGGCTATGGACTTTCCACTCCCAATCGAGAGCAATTTGCCTTCAAGAATTTTACGGATAAAGGCCCTGGATATGGTATAGAAACCGTCCGAATCGAAGGCAACAACATTTTGGATGTGTATCAGTCCATCTCGAGGCTTGCTGAGGATATCCGAAAGAAACCACGCCCAGTATTGGTTGAAGCGATTACCTTCCGCATGCGGGGTCACGAAGAAGCTTCTGGCACCAAGTACGTTCCCAAGCAATTGATGGAGGAGTGGGCAAAACTAGATCCATTAGAAACATACGAGAGTTATCTAGAATCCATCGGAGTCCTAGATGAAAAGAAAAAAGATCAGCTCAATAAAAAAGTACGAAAAGCCATTACCGAAGCCTGGGAAAAAGCTTTCGCAGAAAAACCTATTTCCCCCATCCTAGAAGAGGAAATTAAAGATGTCTATGCCCCCTTTGAACAGAAGGTCATCAGCCCCACCTCTAGTAAGGTAAATGAAAGACGCTTTGTCGATGCTATCAGTGACGGTCTCCGTCAATCCATGGAAAAATACCCCAACTTAGTCCTCATGGGGCAAGATATTGGCGAGTACGGAGGAGTATTCAAAATCACCGATGGCTTTGTCAAGCAATTTGGAGAAGAACGTGTCCGAAATACACCGCTTTGTGAAAGTGCGATTATCGGTGCTGGTTTGGGACTATCGGTCAAGGGCTACAAAGCCATGGTCGAGATGCAGTTCGCTGATTTTGTTTCCGTAGGTTTCAACCAGATTGTCAACAATCTCGCGAAAATCCACTACAGATGGGGACAAAAGGCAGATGTAGTGGTTCGGATGCCTACTGGCGCAGGGGTGGCAGCCGGACCTTTTCACTCCCAATCCAATGAGGCTTGGTTTTTTCACACTCCCGGCTTGAAAATCGTCTATCCATCCAACCCTTACGACGCAAAAGGTTTGCTCAATGCAGCCATCGAGGACCCAAACCCTTATTTGTACTTTGAGCACAAAGCACTTTATCGTTCTCTAAATGCGGAGATTCCTGATGATTACTACACGGTGGAAGTCGGTAAAGCCCAATTAGTACACGAAGGGGATCAAGTTTCTATCATCACCTACGGCATGGGGGTTCATTGGGCGAAAAAGGCAGCATCGGAAATGGGGATTTCTGCAGATATTTTAGATCTACGAACCTTACTTCCTTGGGACCAAAAGGCAGTAAGCGAAACTGTAAAGAAAACAGGAAAGGTGATTTTCCTTCAGGAAGACTGCCTAACGGGAGGAATTGGTGCTGAAATCTGCGCTTGGATTTCGGAAAACTGTTTCGAATTCTTGGACGCACCGCTGATGCGGGAAGGAAGTTTGGACACCCCAGTTCCTTTCGCTCCGAATTTGGAAAGACAATTTTTGCCGGAGGAAAGATTTAGAGAAAAACTGAGAAAACTCATTGAATATTAGCGAGATATTTCGGGTATTCGTAGAGAGAAAGCCACTTATTAAAAAAACTAGTCCTATGAAAAATACCCTTTTTTATTTTGCTGCATTCTTTCTCGCATTTCAATTTCAAAGTGCTACTCAAGGTTTTTCGCAGACCCTACTTGGGGCACAAATAGACAATCGGGCGGGTATCAAGGGCCTTACTTTAAATCCTGCAAATGTCATCAACCCACGACTCAAAGCAGAAATCCATATTTTCTCAGGAAGTGGGTACGTCGGAAATGATTACATTGGAATCAACCTCGGAAAGATTGAAGAGATTTCTAACTTCAGAAGTCTTCAAGAAAACAGTTCCCTTAATCCTCAACCAGACAATAATTTTGTTGGGAACTTAGACCTAATGGGACCTGGCTTTCAATTGAACTTGAGCCCGAAACATAGTATTGCCCTAACGACTCGGATGAGAACTTTTTTCAACCTAAATAACATCGGAGGGGAATTTTTGGAATCAATTTCAAATCAAGAAGGAGAATCAAACAGCTACGAACTGCTCATGCAGGATCTTTCTGGTATTTTCCATCTTTGGGGTGAAATCGGACTTACTTATGGAAGGGTAATCATTGACCAAGAAAACTATTCCATCAGAGGAGCCGCAACATTGAAATATCTAGGTGGAGCAGGAGGTGCTGTAGGGTCAAGTAGTGTTCTTGGAGCTCTTTATTTGGAAAGACCTAACACACTAACCACCCGAGGAGATTTCCAATATGGCTATTCTAGTAGTTTTGATATCGAAAACGTCACTTTCAACGACCTAAGATCAGGATTCGGGATGGATGTTGGTTTTATTTTTGAACTCGATGATGACACAGACCGCGCATATATGGATGGTTATAAATTTAAGGCTGGAATTTCTGTAATGGATATTGGAGGAATAAAATATGATGAATTTAGCCTTTGGAATTACGATATGGACAATACGCTTTCCTTGGATGAATTTGATGAAAACAACTTCCAGGATATCCTAGAAGAAAACTATGTAAGCACGCGAACAGACAGAGCGACAAACTTGGGAATGCCCACCTCTTTGCAGATTTTTGCTGATTATGCGATAACAAACCGATTTTATGTTTCTGCACATGGATCACTATCCATAAGAAATCACCAGGAAATCCCAGTGAGCCAAATTGTCAATAACGTGATGATTACGCCCAGAATGGAAACAGGTTGGTTTAGTGTGTATAGTCCAATAAGCTATCGCCAATATGAAGGGGCAATTGCCTGGGGAGTAGGATTTCGATTGGGACCGGTAACTATTGGATCAGCCTCTATTTTGACAAATTTACTTTCGAAAAACTCAAGAAGTATCGACGCCTATTTTGGAGCTCAAGTTCCAATCTATCGAAAGGGCACAAGAAAAAATCAAAACTAAAAAAACGAAACATCTGACACCCTCTCTCCCGTATTTCCTCTAAAAAGGTTTTTCAATGGGTAGGTATTTCGCTTTGGTTTTCTTCTTCCTAATCGCACAGAAGACTTCCGCACAATTTTTTCTCGCAGGAGGTAACTTCAATGGTTCCGTACCGCTAGGTAAATTAAAAACTGAAACAGAATCCCTCTTTTTCCCGACCATCTCAGGGATTTTCCTATATGAATTCCAAAGTGCGCCAATCCAGGTTGGGTTGGAACTCGGCTATGGGATCTACGGTAGCAAGATGGAACGAAGAAAAGATTTATATCCTGGATTTTCAGACGAATTACGCCTTCGAAGAAATAATAACCTCGCAACCGGAATGGCAGTCATTCGATTCCTCCCGGCCGTCAATACGAAAATCACTCCCTTTTTTGAAGCCCAAATGGGTACAAATTACCTCTATACGCGCTATAAAATTCGGGAGACAATACTAGCTGAAGAATCCATAGAAAGTGATAAAGATTTCGAAGATTGGGCACTGGCCTATCGTATCGGAGGAGGACTTCAGTTTCCCATCGATGAATTTTTAAAATTAGAGTTTAGGGCAACCTACCAAGATGGAAATAGTGTCCGCTTTCTTCAAAAAGGAGATGTCACTTACCTGCCCGATGAAGGGGTTTTCGATTATAATTTCCGAAGAAGCCCTTTGCAATACATGACCTTTTCAATTGGGTTGATTTATTATGATTTGTTTCATTAAATCAATCATTTCCCTTCCTCCAAAACTTCCAACTACGCTTTTTCTTGACCTTTGTCTCCTTGACTTGAACCTCATTAGGAAGTGCTACTTTCTCCTTTTTCCAAAGGAAAACGGGCAAGGCCCAGAATACTCCCAGCATACTGAAAACCAAGCCACCAATGGTACCAATCGCTAGTGAAAACCAGAAAATCTCATTTTGACCTTCCATGATAAAGGGAATCAAGCCAAAGCAGGTAGATAGAATGGTCAGTAAAATCGGAATGGCTTTTCCGGCAACTGATTTGAGCACATTTCGATTATAGGCTCCTGTCGTTCGGTTGTTAAGGTCATTAACAATAAAGATCCCGGCATTCACCGCCAAACCACCCAGCATCACAAAAGCCGCATAGCCACCCTGATCGAAGTAAAAGTCAAAAAGGGAAAAGATTAGAAAGAGACCAATAAAACTGATCGGAATAATGGCAATGATATAAACCGGCTGCTTGAGATTCTCAAAAAGCACAGCGCAAATCATAAAAATCCCTACAATCAAAAATGCCAACAAGGAATACTGACGCTTAGCTTTTTCATAGCTGAATGACCATGTTTGTTTATCCGCGGTGTAGCCGATCGGCATGATCTGCTTCATTTCTTCCAGCACTTCGTCAAGGTATTCATTACCAAACTTCGCCGATCCCATGTATTCAAAAGCAACCGCGCGAATGTATTGTCGGTCTTCCTTATTCAAGGCATTGGTCGTGGTTTCTTTGGTCAAGGTGCCAAAATCGGAGATTTTGAAAATTCGGTTTTCCCCACTGATCAAGCCTTTTTGCTCCAAGTCAAACTTGCTGAAATCATTGGATTTGGCTTCACGAATGACCATCCCATAATTTTTCTCTTCCAAGGTCAGCGAACCGGTTGGCCCCTGAGGCTTACTCAGGTCAAGCATGGTATTGATCAGCTCGAATTGGTTGGTCTGACCGAGGGCGATTTGATTTTGATCGAGACGAAGGACGTATTCCTCGGTTTTCTGCTCGCCCCAACCCAGCCGTTCATTTGTATTGACTTCCTGAATTCGCTTATGCTTGAGTAGCTTTTCTGCCAAAATCTCCGCCTGTCGCTCCAATTCATCGAAATTGTAGCCTTTCATCGTCACCCGAAAGGATGGAATACCCTCACCTCCTGCTCCAGTATAGAAGCCCTGTCCTACACCATAGATATTCCATTGCGCGCCACTCCAATCCGTGGACTTGACAGATAGCTTGCCTTTGAGTTGATAGGGCAAAGCGGAGTTTTCATACGCCTCTTTGAAGGTAATCTCTATTTGGGCACGCTGCCCCGACATCACATAAGTCACAAACTTATCGATCCCCTCCACATCCTTCAGGTAGGCTTCAAACTCCCGCATGATAAAGTCCATCTGATCCAGGGTATTTCCAAAAGGTAATCGAGCAGAAACATACAATCGCGTTTTAGCTGCTTCCCGATAGGAGCTTTTTTCAAAAACTCCCCGTACAAACATCCGAAGCGACCCTCCCAAAGCTTGGTCTACATAAGGTCGGATTTCCTCCTGATAAAAGGTATTTCCCACCGTTTTATTGTACCATTCCTGTCCCTCCCACTTGGCTGGCAAGTAGAAAATCGGAATCCCAAAAAGCAAAATGATCAGCGTAATAAAAGCTTTGCGATAGCGTGCTGTCCAGGAAACAGTTCGCTCGAAACGATGCAAATGCTTGACCCGCTTTCGCAACTGAGAAATTTGAAGTTTACGACCCTTTCGGGAAGATTCTTCGAACAGGATCTCGTAGAAAGCTGGAGTAAAAAACAGTGCAATGATCAGTGAAATCCCTAACATCACAGAAACCACAATGGAAAACTCCGTTAGGTTCTTTTGATCTTCCTCAGGAAGGAAAAAGACAATCATCAAGGCTGCGATCGTAGTCAAAGAGGCCGCTAATAAGGCCAAAAACACTCGTCGATTTCGGTGCTTGTGCAGGTGATCGATCATGATGATGGCATTATCCACGATCAGACCAAAACTAATCGTCAGGCCAGCTAATGAGTAGAGGTGAATATCCACCTTGAGGAAATACAGCACGATGGCACAAAGGCTGAGATTGACCAAAATACCTAGGAATAGAACAGAAAGGTATTTGAGATTGCGATTGATCAAGAAGATAAAGACAATCAAGATCAGAATGGAAAGCCCCGATCGTTTGTAAATTTTATCCAGCTCTTTGTCCAAAAACTCCGTATCGTCTCGCTCCAACCTTACCTCAAATCCTGCTGGAAGTAAAACCTGCGCTTGTTCTATGGCGGATTTCAAATTTTGTGCGAGTAAGACCTTATTCACTCCGTCCCGGTTAAAGACGGTCAGCGTTACCGAATTATTGCCATTGATTCGGTAGTAACTGGAGGGTTCAGCTTCTTCGAGGGTTAATTTGGCCACATCCTTAAGCAACACATCCTGTCCATTTAGCTGGGCTACGCGAAGATTTTCCAGCTGATCCATATCCCGAAGGGAACGATCCACTTGCACAAAAAGCGTTTTCCCTTCCTTATTCAAGATGGAACCCGGGAAACTTCTACCAAAAGCCTGATTGATTCGGCTATTCAGCTGACTACGCGATAAGCCATAGGCCTGAAGCTTTTGAATGTCAAATGTGATATAAAGCTGTAAATCCGTTGCCCCTCGAACCGACACTTCTTCCACCTCTTCAAATTTCGTCAAGGCAGGTTTAAGAATGTCCTCCGCTATTTTTTTTATTTCAAAGGCAGCAAAAGGACCATTGACCGAATAGGTCAGAATGGGAGTTTTGGTATCTGTTCGCGCCTCCGCAGTTTGAGTCACAACAGGATAGGAAAGCCTTGAATCGAGCTGAGGATAAATCTGCCGGATCAATGACAAGACCTCAAATCGCTTCAATTCCATATCCGCTTCCTTGTCAAATTGCAGGGTAATTTGGCCCCGATCATAGTTGGAAATCGAAGTGATTTTGTTGAGCTCGGAAAGTTGGGAAAAAGCCCCTTCCAATGGCGAAGTGGCTAATTTTTCAATAATCTCTGGAGAACTTCTCGGAATGCCATAGGCAATGGTCAAAACGGGTTCTTTTTCCCGAGGATTGAGATCAACCGAAAGCAAAGGAATGACTGCCACCCCTAGAATAGCCAAAACAACAAATGCCACTAAAACCCGAAATGGTGTCATCTTAGGCCTCCTTCAATTTTTTCTTTGACACAAAAAACCAATAAGCCAGGGGCACAAAATACAGGGCTGTCAGGGTACCAATCGTCAAGCCACCAATCACCGAATACACCAATGGCCGTTGCAAGTCGGCTCCCAAACCAGAACTGAAAATAATCGGAATCAAGGCCAGAATGGTCGTAATCGATGTCATCAAAATAGGCTTCAAGCGAATTTGACCTGCTCGATGAATCGCCATTTCCAAGGCTTCCAGGGCCGAAACCTCTGGACTTTCCACATACTCTTTTCGAAGTCGATTAATCGTATCAATCTTCAGAATAGCATCATTCACCATGATTCCCAGCATCACCACCAAGCCAATGGCAGACATTACATTCAGTGAAGCTCCGGCCAATAAAATCACCAAAAATGCACCTGCAATTCCCAAAGGAAGGGTCAATACCACAATTAAGGGCTGAATAAAGCTTTCGAACTGCGCCGCCAAAATAAAATAGAGCAAGAGTACTGAAATCAGCAGAATCCCGATCAATTGCTGAATATTTTCCTGATCCTTGAAGTATTGTCCAACCATTGTCACTCCCAAATTCCGCTCCGCTCCCCAACGGATGTAGTCGGAATTATGGTTGTCCGGCTCCGGTGAAGTCACTAAAACGGATTGATAAGTCCCACCCTTATCCGCTGTAACGTATTTGTAATGGTCTTCATAGCGGTAATCCACAAATTCACCGAGTGTATAAAAAGCAGAGTCAGAGGCTGCAAGTTGAGTAGTACGAAGCAAGTCCTCAAAGCGGGCCTCCGATTCCTTCAATCGAATGGGGGTAATTTCTCCAAATCGACGAATATCCGTAATCGTATAGGTCCCAAACAATCTCGAAAGTTGCTCTTGCACTTGATCCACAGCAATCCCATAGGTAGCCAATCTATCTGCGCGTAGCGTAAAGACTACTGAGGCTTCTTTTTGCAAACCGGGTCCTCGTTCCCAATCCGATACCGGGAATTGGCTGAGCCAAGGATCCATTTTTTCCTCGGGGACAGGTTCTTTGGAGGTCAGGTCTTTCCAACGAACTTCATAATAAGGCAAGGTGGAGCTAAACAATTGATCAAAAGCATTGGGTGCATCCCCCAGTTTGAAATTTGCTTCAGGATAATTTTTAACCAAAAAATCGACGAGGTCCTGAGTCATCGAATACTTGTCTTCCAAGGAATTAAAAAGGAAATAAAGAAGGGATTGCTGAATGGAATTTTCCCCATCAAAAAGTAAAAATTGTCGAACACCCACATCCGCTTCTGCCTTTTCATAGCGGCCCTTAATGGCATTCATCAAGGCAATCACCCGGTCTCGATTCTCAATCGCAGAAATGGGTTCATTCCAATCAATTTCCAAGGTCGCATCCAATTTTTCTATCTTTGGCAATCCTTCCGAATCCAGAAAATAGCTCAACCCCAAACCCAAAGGAATCAACAAAGCAAAGAAGCTCAGGGCAATTTTTCGATTTCCAAAAACAGCTCGATATCCTTTTTCATACAAGTCCAAGATTTTTGAGAAAAATGTCCCTTCAGATCCATCTTCCTGTTTTTTGCTTTTGCTGAAAAAGAGAAAATACAACATGGGTAACAGGATAAATGCCACTGCCAAAGAAACGGATAGAATAGCGGCCACTGCCACTGCCTGATCGAAAAACAAGGCTCCTGAAATCCCACTCAAAAAAACCAAAGGCACAAATACCGAAAGCGTAGTCAACACAGAGCTGACCAAGGCGCTCATCACTTCATTCACCCCGGAAACACAA
>JABXHZ010000296.1 GCA_013373335.1 Cyclobacteriaceae bacterium
AGACACCTGACTTACGAAGGAGCTAAAAAGAGATACCAAGAAATCACCCCGGAAATTCAGGAACGGCTGGATTTTGAATTGGAGACTATTGAACGAACAGGCTATCCCGGTTACTTTTTGATTGTACAGGACTTTACCCGGGCTGCTAGGGATATGGGCGTTTCGGTTGGTCCTGGACGGGGTTCTGCGGCAGGTTCTGCTGTAGCCTACTGCATTGGAATCACCAATGTAGACCCTATCGAGTACGATCTACTTTTTGAGAGATTCTTGAATCCAGACCGGGTTTCACTTCCCGATATTGATATTGACTTTGATGATGAAGGCAGAGGAAAAGTCATCGACTATGTGATCAAAAAATACGGTTCCAACCAAGTTGCTCAAATCATTACATACGGTACCATGGCAGCTAAATCCGCTATTCGGGATACTGCAAGGGTTTTGAATTTACCTTTGCCGGAAGCAGGAAGATTGGCCAACTTGGTCCCTGACCTCAAACTCAAAACCCTTTTTGAACTAGCAAAAAATAAAAGTGCGCTCGCCGACAAATTGAAAGGACAGGGTGAATTGATTCAAAAAGCAGAGGAATTATTACGAATTGCCCAAGGTCAGGACGAATCGGCGAAGACTGTCAATCAGGCTACAGTTTTGGAAGGCTCTGTTCGAAATACGGGTATCCACGCTTGTGGAGTAATCATCACTCCGGATGATATTACCAATTTTGTCCCAGTGGCACTGGCCAAAGATTCGGATATGGTGTGCACCCAGTTTGATAACTCCGTGGTAGAATCAGCGGGACTTCTAAAAATGGACTTTTTGGGTCTCAAAACCCTGACACTTATTAAAGATGCCATCAAAATCGTAAAAGAAAGGCATGGAATCCAGCTCGATGCCGACACTTTCCCCATTGATGATGAGAAAACCTACGAACTTTTCCAGCGGGGTGAAACAGTCGGCATCTTTCAATACGAAAGTCCCGGAATGCAGAAATACATGCGGGACTTGAAACCTACAGCTTTTGCGGATTTGATTGCCATGAACGCGCTCTACCGTCCAGGGCCGTTAGCATACATTCCGGAGTTTATTGAACGGAAGCACGGTAAAAAAGAAATCACCTATGACCTCGAAGACATGAAAGAATACCTCGAGGAGACCTATGGGATTACTGTTTACCAGGAGCAAGTGATGCTACTCTCCCAAAAGCTTGCAGGCTTTACCAAGGGTGAGGCTGATGTCCTTCGAAAAGCCATGGGTAAGAAGCAAAAGGACGTCCTCGATAAAATGAAACCCAAATTCATCGAGCAAGCCGCAGCTAAAGGTCATGAACCTAAAAAGTTGGAGAAAATCTGGACAGACTGGGAAGCTTTTGCCTCTTACGCATTCAATAAATCCCACTCTACCTGCTATGCATGGGTTGCTTATCAGACTGCATACCTAAAAGCCCATTATCCTGCTGAATACATGGCTTCCGTTCTTAGCAACAACATGAACGATATCACGCAGGTGACTTTCTTCATGGAGGAGTGTAAGCGAATGGGAATTCCCGTCCTAGGACCGGATGTAAACGAATCAAAAGGAGGATTTACGGTAAACCAAGCTGGTGAAATTAGATTTGGAATGGCGGCTATCAAAGGCGCCGGTTCAGCAGCTGTAGACGACATCATCGCCGAGCGGGAAAAGAATGGCCCTTTCAAAAACATTTTCGAGTTTGCAAAACGAGTCAATTCCAGGGCTTTGAACAAGAAAACCATGGAGGCATTGGCGATGGCTGGTAGTTTTGACTGTTTCACAGAACATCATCGACGACAATATCTAGAGGCTCCGGAAGGAGATGTCACCTTGATAGAAAAAGCGGTCAAATACGCGCAAAGAATACAGCAAGAAGAAGAAAGTGCTCAGGTCAGTCTATTTGGAGGAGCAGGAGGCGGAATGGATATTCCATTGCCTACGGTGAATCCAATGGAACCATTTTCCCAACTTCAGCAGCTCAACATTGAAAAAGAAGTGGTTGGTCTGTATATATCTGGACATCCGCTCGATCAATACAAACTCGAAATCGAAAGCTTTACCAATGCGAGCTTACCTGATTTGAATGATTTAAATAACATTCGTTCAAAAACTGAAATTCAACTCGCGGGAATTGTGACTGATTTTGCACATAGGACTACCAAAAACGGAAAGCCTTTTGGTACGCTGACCTTGGAAGATTATCAAGGTGGGTTTACCTTTTTCTTGTTTGGAGAGGATTATGTCAAGTACAAAGAGTACTTCATGAAAGGCTGGTTCCTTTTTATTAAAGGGAAAGTTGGTCAAAAGAAATGGGCAGAAAACGAATTGGAGTTCAAAGTGGGTTCCATCATGCTTCTTTCCGAAGTCCGTGGGAAAATGGTCAAAGGCCTTCGGGTAAATATTGACCTCGATCATCTGAATTATGACTTGATGGAGAAATTGGAAGGGATTACGGAAAAATATAAAGGGGATGCCAAATTATATTTCAATGTGATTGACCGGAGAGAAAACATCACCTTGGAATTATTTTCCAAACGCTTTTCAATTAACCCTTGTGAAGAGCTAATGGGAGAGCTAAAACTGATTCCAGAGATTGCATACAAGGTGATCAGCAGCTAGTTATAAAGAAAAAACTATCGCTCATAGAAATTATTTGCCTTGCAATTTGAACTTATTGCCGGCTAATCTACTTTCTCTCATATATTTGAGGATTCGAACCGAAACTAAACGTATTATAAAATGGGAAAAGCAGTAGAAATAACTGACTCCAACTTTGAGGAGGTTATCAAATCAGATAAGCCAATATTGATCGACTTTTGGGCAGAATGGTGCGGACCTTGTAAAATGATCGGGCCTATCGTGGAAGAAATGGCAGGAGATTATGAAGGAAAAGCTATCATCGGCAAGGTTGATGTAGATTCAAATCCAAGTGTAGCTCAAGCTTTTGGAATTCGTTCCATCCCTACCTTATTATTCTTCAAAGATGGTCAAATTGTAGATAAGCAAATCGGTGCTGTTCCAAAAACAATTTTGACTCAAAAATTGGAAGCACAGCTTTAATCAAACACTATCCAAATTGAAATGCCACCGGAAATCCAGTGGCATTTTTTTATATTCGGATTGTATGAAAGAGACGCTGATTTCACTTTCTGAATTTTTAGAACTTCGGAAAACCCTTCTCATCGTAGATGCCCGAAGCGAAGGAGAATTTACCCAAGGCCATATTCCTGCAGCCGTCAATATTCCCATTTTGAATGATGCAGAGCGAAAAATCGTCGGGACTCTGTACAAGCAAGAAGGAAGTGAAAAGGCCACATTAAAAGGCTTTGAATTGGTAGGCCCAAGATTTCATCAAATACAGGAGGAAGCGATAGGCCTTTTCCCCAATAGAAAAGTCATCCTCTACTGTTGGAGAGGGGGAATGCGAAGTCAAATTTTATCATGGCTTTTGGGCTTGGTTGGTTTTGAGGTTTTTAGACTAAAAGGGGGCTACAAGACCTATCGGAATTTCACCTATGAAGAAGTCCGAAGAGAACGAAATTTATTAGTCTTAGGCGGAAAAACCGGAACTGCAAAAACGCTTTTACTTCAGAGTTTGAGAGAAGCTGGTGAACAAGTTTTGGATTTGGAAAAACTGGCTCACCATAAAGGATCGGCTTTTGGAGGAATAGGACAGGGACCCCAGCCTTCGGTAGAACAATTTGAAAACAGACTGGCAGAAGATCTTTTTCAACTGAATTCGGATTCTCCTATTTGGGTGGAAAACGAAAGTAGGAAAATTGGGCGA
Organism: Cyclobacteriaceae bacterium; assembly: GCA_013373335.1. GTDB lineage: Bacteria > Bacteroidota > Bacteroidia > Cytophagales > Cyclobacteriaceae > Algoriphagus. The sequence continues at coordinate 3,794 of JABXHZ010000296.1, forward strand.
GTGATTCTTCCTGATTTATTTTTCTCCCAAATGCAGGCAAGTCCACATTTGGATATAAATAAATCCGAAGAGGAAAGAGTCGAGCATATCAAATCAGAATATGCACAACTTCCAAAAGAAGAATTGCAAAAAGCAGTTCGAAAACTGAGCAAAAAACTTGGAGGCTTACGCACCAAGGAAGCATTGGAGGCCATTGATGCAGAAGATCACCCGAAGTGGATTAAAAATCTTCTGGCATATTATGACAAAGCCTACGAATACGAGCTGGAAAAGCACCCCAAAGAACAAACGCTGAACCTTGATCTGTCAGGATTAACCATTCCAGAACAAGTGAGGCTACTGATTCTTTCAAAAAACCAACTTTATGAACGAAGCAAAAATACGATTAACTGAATGGAGCGAGGGATCCGGATGTGGTTGTAAAATCGCACCTGCCATTTTAGATCAGATTCTTTCATCCAGTCAATCCTGGAAGCAATCAGACCCCAATTTACTGGTAGGAAATTCGGCAAAAGACGATGCTGCCGTTTATCAAGTAAGTGAGGATTTAGCCCTCGTCAATTCGGTAGACTTTTTCACACCCATCGTGGATGACCCATATGATTTTGGACGGATTTCGGCAGCCAATGCCATCTCGGATATTTATGCCATGGGTGGAAAACCTCTATTTGCTAATGCGATTTTAAGTTGGCCCGTTGAAAAAATTGCTCCAGAACTGGCGGCAAAGGTGCTTGAAGGTGCAAAAAGCATCTGTAAAAGAGCGGGAATTGAATTAGCTGGCGGGCATAGTATTGCGGCAAAAGATCCCATTTTTGGACTTTCCGTAAATGGAATCGTGCACCCAAGAAAAATAAAAACCAACCAAGGTGCCAAAGTCGGCGATTTGATTTACTTGACCAAACCTTTGGGAATTGGTGTTTTAGCCACTGCTTTGAAAAGGCAGAAAATTTCAGAAAAAGATTACCAAACCTTGATCGATACAGCCTGTCGTTTAAATCGAATCGGGCAGGTTTTAGGGAATCACGAAGAAGTGCATGCCATGACAGATGTGACTGGTTTTGGACTTCTGGGACATCTAATCGAACTGGCTGAGGCTTCTGGAGTTTCTGCACAAATTGATTTCTCTATGCTTCCTATTCTTGAGGGGGTTCAGGAGTATATCAAGCAGTTTATATTCCCTGACAACACCTATCGAAACTGGAATGCTTTTCAATCGAAAGTGAAAGGTGTTACCGGAATGGATTTGGTACCACTTTGTGATCCTCAGACAAGCGGTGGATTGCTAATTGCCGTAGGAGAAGAAAATCAAAAATGGTTTGAAGACACCATGAAAACAGAAAATCAAACCATTTGGATGATTGGACGATTTATTGAAAAACAGGATTTTAGAGTGAAAGCCTTATAATTTGTGCGTGAAGATTGTTAAATTATAAGTCAATCAAACTCCCCCAAAATGACCGCTCGGCTCCTATTTTCCTTGTTTATTTTCCTTGTTCCCTTATTTTCATTTTCCCAAGTTCCAGAAAATTTGAAAAGCGAATTAGTCATCTTAAATGTCCATACCGGAGAGGAAAAAACAATCCTGTTAGAACAACGGCATTTCGAAGCTCCCAACTGGTCTAGAGACGGAAAATACCTCTTGATCAATTCTGGAGGGAAGCTGGAGAAAATAGGTTTGGATGGCCAAAATCTTGGACTCTTATTTCCTGATCAAATTGATCGAGTCAATAATGATCATGGGCTGAGTTTTGATGGGAAAACGTTAGTATTTAGCCGAAATGATGAAGGCCTAAGTTCACGAATCTACACCATCCCTCTAGCAGGAGGAACACCCAAATTAATCACACAGAATTACCCCAGTTATTGGCACGGGATCAGTCCCGATGGAAAAACTTTAGTGTATTGTGCAGAGCGAAATGGAGATTGGGATGTCTGGGCGATTTCCACCCAAGGAGGCGAAGAAGTCCGCTTAACGGATGGGCCTGGCTTAGACGATGGGCCTGAATATTCCTATGATGGTAAGTGGATTTATTTTAATTCTCATCGCACAGGGCGGATGCATGCCTACCGAATGAAACCGGATGGGTCACAGCAAGAACAATTGACTTTTGATGACTTTGATAATTGGTTTCCACATCCATCACCCGATGGAAAAACCGCGGTAATCATATCCTACTTGGAAGATCAAAAAGGTGCACATCCATTTGGAAAAGATGTCAAACTCCGACTATTAGACGTTGAGTCTAAAGAAATTCGTGACCTGACACCTGTTTTCTATGGAGGACAAGGAACCATCAATGTGCATTCCTGGTCACCGGATGGGGAATGGATTGCTTTTGTAAGATATCACCGTTGAGTTTCTACTTCAAACTAGACACCCCACCTGACACCATAAACTTCATCACATCTGAGCTTTTGACCCCTTTCAGGGGCTTAATCTTGTCTTTGGGAACGAGGAATACATTTCCAGAAACATTGTAGCTGTGGGGAAAATAAACAGCCACTAATTCGGGTTCCCCGATAATGCTCATATCCTCTTGGGTTATAAAACCCAATCTGGAGAGCGAGTCAGAAACCTGCACGATTACTGGAGAGCTAAATTTTTTCTTCTCTCCCACAAAAGCAGCCATTAAATCCTTGATAGAAGTATAAAGTAGATTCACCAAGGGAATCTTAAATACTGCTCGCTCAAATAGATCAAAAAAAGGCTTTGTGAAAAACAAGCTTGCCAAATACCCAATAATCGTAATTAGTGCCAAAACCATAGCAATGCCAATCCCAGGAATAGGAACAGGTATCAATCCATCCAAAAAAATGAATGTTGCATAAATCACATAACCCGTGACCGCAAGGGGAGTGAGGAATAGTAAGCCACGAAAGAAATAGGAAAGGATCCTTCTATAGGTAAATGCCATAGGAAGTGTATTTCAAAAAAAATGCCTAACAATTTGCTAGGCATCTCAAAACTCAAAATATAGCTTAATCCAAAATCTTAATCTTCACACTGCGGTAATAAATCACAGATTCGGGATCATGTGCCTGTAAAGCGACAGTCCCTGAGCTTAACTTCTTAGTCCCTAAATCTCCGTTTCGTACCTCCGACTCATCATACTCATTAATAGTCTCTCCGTTGATTTTCACAGTGATTTGATCACCTTTGACGATTACATGCTCCGTGTACCATTCCCCATCCTCCACGTAGACTTCACGCACGTCTTGGAAAGAATACACACTACCGGTTTTTCTCCAGTCAGAATGAGATTGATTGACCTGAATTTCATAGCCTACATTAGGCCAGCCATTCTCTTGGTATTGAGTATGAATAAATATCCCTGAATTAGCTTTCGGCATGGTTTTTACCTCCACCAATAATTCAAAATTTTTGAAATCATGATTTCCTACAGGTCCCTCATAGAAGGCATGTGCTCGCGGACCTGCTACTTTTATAACCCCATCCTCTACCGAGAAAGAATCGGGATTTTCGGATATCTTCCATCCTTCCAGATTTTCTCCATTAAACAACTCAATCCATTCTCCGGATTGCGCAAAAGAAAGCTGAGAAATAAGAAGGAAGATTAAAAGTGAAATAGGCTTTTTCATAGTATGAGATAAGGTTTGAAATAGTAAGATACGATCTGAAGAGGTAGCAATCCAAACCTCTGGAAAATAAAAAAGGCTCTGAATTTCTCCAGAGCCTTTTAATATAAATTCTATTCCTTACAGGTCAATTCCCATAAAGGACATAAATGCGATTCCCATCAATCCGGTTAAAAGCATGGTAATACCTAAGCCTTTCAAACCATTAGGAACTGCAGAATATTTTAATTTCTCACGAATAGCAGCCAAAGCTACAATGGCTAGGAAGAATCCTGTACCTGAACCGAAACCATAGACAGCAGATTCTGCCAAAGTGTAATCTCTTTGTGCCATGAAAAGAGATCCACCCAAGATAGCGCAGTTTACAGCGATCAAAGGCAAGAAGATACCCAAAGCTCCGTAAAGCGCAGGAGCAAATTTTTCCACAACCATCTCCACCAACTGAACCATAGCAGCGATAATGGCGATGAACATGATGAATCGCAAGAAAGTCAAATCAACGGTTGCTAATTCAGCGTTTACCCAAGTTAAAGCGCCTTCTTTCAACACAAATTCATTCAAAAGCCAGTTAACGGGAACAGTTACTGTTAATACAAAGATTACGGCAGCTCCCAAACCTAAGGCAGTACTTACTTTTTTAGAAACGGCCAGGAAAGAACACATGCCGAGGAAGTAAGCGAAAACCATGTTGTCGATAAAGATCGACCGAATTCCTAAATTGAATAATTCCATTTTTTCTACCCGATTTTAGTGTTCTACATAACCAGTCTTGGTACGCTGTACCCAGATAATCAATCCGAGAATGATGAAGGCTCCAACAGGAGAAACCATCAATCCGTTCGTTGCTAATTTGAAATCTGGTCCGAAAATCCCAGACACATAATCAAACACTGGTATTCCAAATACAGATCCGGATCCCCAAAGCTCTCGGAAGAAGGCTACGGTCAAAATGATCCAGGAGTATCCCAATGCAGATCCAAAACCATCCAAAACAGAATCATATGGCTTGTTTCCTAAAGCAAATGCTTCCAAACGACCCATTACGATACAGTTGGTAATGATAAGACCTACGAAAACGGAAAGTTCCTTATACATGTCATAAGCAAAGGCTCTCAAGACTTCAGAAACCAAGGTCACCAAAGTCGCTACCACTGCCAATTGAACAATGATTCGAACTCGTGTAGGGATGGTATTTCGCATCAATGAAATTACCAAGTTGGACATAACGATTACGAAAATTACCGAAATCGCCATAACCAAAGTTGGCTTCATCTGCGTAGTCACAGCCAATGCAGAACAAATTCCCAATACCTGAATAGTAATCGGGTTATCGTCTACAAGAGGATCTGTGATGAGCTTTTTTCTTCGCTTGGAGAGTAAAGCTTCTGCGGGCTTTTTCTCGATCGCTTTTTCTACTGTTTCAGTACTCATACGTATGATGGTCAGAGAGTGATTGATTGATTAAAAAGCTGCCGCAACAGCCTGTGAAGATTTTTTTGATTCAATAAATGCCTGGTAATGTCCCAAATAGTTTTTCAACATACTATTGACACCATTACCTGTAATGGTCGCGCCCGACATTCCATCCACCTTATGAGGGTCTGCGGAATAGTCTTTGCCTTCGCCTTTTTGCATTTCAACGGCAACCAAATCACCGGATTCATCAAAAATTTCTTTTCCTACATATCGCTGTTGAACACCGGACTCAGTGATTCGAGCTCCCAAACCTGGGGTTTCACCTGCATGCGCTAAGGTAATTCCACCTACGGTATTCATGTCTGTATCCAAGGCGATATAACCCCAAATCGCATCCCAAAGACCTGCACCATACAAGGGCAAAATGTAAGATTGAACATCATCAGGATTACCTTCCGCATGGAAGATGAATACAGGATACAATCTGTCTTCAGCAGGCATTTTATAGTTCTTAGCGATATCTACATTTTCTGCGGTAACGGCAGCACCGTCTTTTTCGGTTACTTCTTGGCCATTGATATCCACAACTGTGGAAGCAATGTGAGACGTGTAAAAAGCATTTACCTCTTCAGGAGACATAGCGTCGATTTCTTCTCCAGAAATCACAGCTCCTAAAATTTGCTTCTTTTTATCCAAAGCTTCTGCTTCTCGCTGCAAAGGTCCCAATACTTGGGAAGTACCGGAAAGAAGCAAACCAAGAACTACGGTCAAAATGACCGAGAATGTAATAATATAAGCGTTAGACTGTTGCACGTTGTAACCTCCTTGTTTTGTTAGCTTTCACTACGTAATAGTCAATTAATGGGGCAAAGACGTTCATCAAAAGAACGGCTAGCATAATTCCTTCTGGATAGGCAGGGTTCGTCACACGGATGATGATAGTCAAAGCACCAATCAAAAATCCATAGATCCATTTACCTGTTTCGGTCTGAGCTGCTGAAACCGGGTCAGTAGCCATAAAGACTACACCAAAGGCCAAACCACCCATTACTAAATGTAAATGTGGTGCCATAGCCATGAATTCATTCGCTGCAAAGAGATTCATAACAACTCCCATCAAATAAGCTCCACCGAATCCAGAAACTATGATTTTCCAGCTAGCAACACCAGTGTAAATCAAAATCACTGCACCGATTAAAGCCATTAAGGTTGAGGTCTCTCCAATAGAACCAGGAATCCATCCCATGAACATATTCATGAAACTAAAATCTGCACCTAATGACGCATTGTGTTCTGCTAAGGCTTGACTTGCCGGAACTCCTTCCACACCAGCATTGTATGCTACAGCTAATGCAGTAGCTCCAGAAAATCCGTCTACAGGTGTTTGATCTCCTAAATAAGTCCAAACCTGATCCCCTGAGATTTGAGCTGGATATGCAAAGTACAAGAATGCTCGAGCGGTCATCGCAACATTCAAAATATTCATACCAGTACCACCAAAAACCTCTTTTCCAATTACTACAGCGAATATAGTCGCTAAAGCTACCTGCCAAAGCGGAATGTGCGGAGGCATGACCAAAGCAATCAGCATCCCTGTTACCAAGAATCCTTCTGAAACAGGGTGATTTCTAATCACACAAAAGGTGAATTCTGTACCCAAACCTACAGCATAGGACACAATCAAAATAGGTAGTACAGACCAAAGGCCGAATAAGGCTTTATCAATCCAAGTAACTTCCTCGCCAACTGCCAAGAAGTGTTGATGACCAATATTCAGAATACCAAAGATCAAAGCTGGAACCATAGCGATTACCACCGTAATCATCACACGCTTTAGATCAGTTGCATCTTTAATTTGTGCACCTTTTGATTTGGTAGTCAAATCAGGAGCAAATGCAATGGTTCTATGCCCTTCATAAAGGGTATGAAACTTTTCCCATTTGCCTCCCTTTTCAAAGTTTGGCTTTATGCTATCGAAAAGATTTTGTAATGCCTTCATATTTAGCTATACATTAATAATTCAATCCCACTTCTTACCAACTGCTGCAAATCATTCTTTGAAGGATCCACAAATTCACAGAGGGCTACATCTTCTTCAATGATTTCATAAAGTCCTAGCTCTTCCATCTCATCAAAATCCTCTGCAATGATTGCTTTGAATAGATAGGTTGGAAGAATATCCATTGGAAGGACTTTTTCAAACACGCCGGATACTACAAATGGACGCTCTTCGCCGTGTGTATTGGTATCAACTTTGAATTCTCCCTTATTCAAGAAAGAAAGCATACCGATTGCCTTATGAAAGCTGAGTTTCTTTGTACTTGGCATTAACCAACCCAAGAACTCTTCATAGTCTCCTTCAGGAATTACAGTGATTTGATTATGATAGAAACCTAGGTAACCTTCCATGGAGATTTTTTCTCCAGTTAATACGTTACCTGAAATCACACGGATGTTTCCGCTTTGAAGGTTTCCTTTTACAAAAGTAGAAACAGAAGCCCCAGAAATAGTTTTCACATACCCACGTGTGGTAAGTTCAGATCCAGACAAGGCAATGGTTTTAGAAGCATCATATTTTCCTTCCAAAATCAACTTACCCATTTGAACCACACCAAAAGGACTCACTGTCCAAGCAATTTCTCCCTTATTGATGGGATCAAGGTGGTGAATTTGAACACCTACGTTTCCTGCTGGATGCGCACCGGAAAATCTATTGATTTGAACGCCCTGAGCATTTTCGAAAATAGCAGGTACTTTTTCTCCTCCATTGACATTCAGATGAACTTTTCCACTTGTCAATTTGGTCAAGGCATTCAAGCCTGCCTGAAAGTATCCTTCTTCCCCTTGAAGAACAAATCCCATATCAGGAGCTAAAGGGTTGGAATCAAAGGCAGAAATGAAAATTGCCTTTGGTTCGTCGGCCGGATTTGCCACTACTCCAAAAGGTCGCTGGATGATATGAGGCCAAACTCCCCCTGCAGCTAATTTTTCGACCAAAGTAGCTCGATCAATCGCCTTCAGGTCAATTTTACCAAGATCTTCATAGCTAATTTCTTTGTCAGCTAAGATCTTGATTTCAAGAAGTTTGCGCTTTTCTCCACGTTTGATTTCGATTACTTCACCAGAAACCGGAGACAGGTATTGAACCTGATCCATGGCTTTATCGAATAGGATGGGTGTACCTGCTTTCACAGTATCCCCCTCATTGACAAGAACTTTGGGTCGTTGCATACCCACAAAGTCTGTCGGCTTAATGGCAAAGGTTTGAGCTGGTTCAAAGTCAACCATTTCTTTGGCTGCTTTTCCTGCCAGGTTAATGTCAAAGCCTTTCCTAAGCTTCACGTTTTTTGACATATCTATTTCGTAACTATGGGCTTTTGAAAAACGCCCCAAATCTAATAAATACCTTTTTATTTTGAGGCGATTTGAATTTTAATCTTTCAACTTTCTCGTAAGCGGTAGGAATTTTACCTGAAAGCCTTCATTTTCAGACAGGAAGCGTATTTGCTTCCATAGACTCCAAGTGTTTTTTGACATCCTCCATCAACCACATTGGCGTGGAAGTCGCTCCACAAATTCCAACCTTGTCTGTCGGATAGAACCACTCAGGTTGTATCTCTGTTTGATTTTCAACAAAAAAACTTCTTGGATTCTCCTCCAAGCATACCTGATACAGGGCTTTTCCGTTTGAGCTTTTCTTTCCTGAGACAAACACAATCACGTCATTTTCTTTGGCAAATTGACGAAGTTGCGGTTCCCGATTGGATACTTGACGGCAAATCGAATCATTCGCATTGAAATCAACCTCGGTTAACTCCCCCTTGGAATCTTTGATTTTGTCCTGAATTTTTTGAGATAATTCATAAAAGCCTTTGGTGCTTTTGGTCGTTTGGCTGAAAAGGGTAACCGGACGATTAAAATCGATTTTTTCCAAATCGGCATCCTCCATTACAACAATTGCCTTTTCCATGGTTTGTCCAGTCAATCCTATTACTTCTGCATGACCTTTTTTCCCATAAATCACAATCTGTCCATTTTCCCTCTCCATTTTATCGAAAGCGGTTTTCACACGATGCTGTAGCTTCAAAACCACGGGACAGGAAGCATCAATCAGTTCAATATTATTCTCTATGGCTGTCCGATACGTTTCCGGCGGCTCGCCATGAGCACGAATCAAGACCTTGCAGTCGCTCAATTCGGATAGTTGATCTCGATCGATGACCACAAGACCTTTATCAGCCAGACGCTTGACCTCCATATCATTGTGCACGATATCTCCCAGGCAATACAGTTTGTCCGACTGCTCCATTTCATCCTCTGCCATTTTAATGGCAAACTCCACCCCAAAGCAATAGCCTGAATTTTTATCGATGGTTACTTGCATAATTCTCTGTTTGATTTATTCGTTGCTTGGCAAGTTTTACGATTTGGGTCACTTGCTCCGCAAAACTCAAATTACTGGTGTCCACTTCGACGGCATCCTCCACTTTCAAAAGTGGGCTTTCTTTGCGGCTGCTGTCTATTCGATCTCGTTCACCCAAATTGTGCTTTATGTCTTCGAGATCTATAATCTCTCCTTTTTCAATAAGCTCTTTTTGCCTTCTAAAAGCTCGGGTATCCAAATCCGCAGTCATAAAAACCTTCAATTCTGCATCCGGAAAAACTACCGAACCGATATCCCGACCGTCCATGACGACTCCTTTTTCTTTCCCTAAACGTTGCTGTTGGGCTACGAGTTCTTCTCGAATTTCTTTAACCTTCGCAAAATCACTTACCCTTTCGGAAACACGCATGCTTCGGATTTCCTGCTCCACATTCAATCCGTTCAAAAAAGTATCTTGTTGTCCTGTATCGGGATTCAACTGAAAACTAATCTCCAAATCCTTCAGCCCTTTTTGAATATCTTTCGGATTAGTAGCGGAGAGGTAGCTATTCAAAAAATGTAAGGTGGCTGCGCGATACATGGCTCCTGAATCAATATAGGTATATCCTAATTCCTTGGCTACTGCTTTAGCAGTTGAGCTTTTTCCACAACCAGAATATCCGTCAATTGCAATGACTATTTTTCCCATCCAAAAAGTGTGCTTGCCTCCTTTTATTTTTCTGGGGCAAATATAGTAGTTTTAATGCAAATGAATTTTAGAGAGCCGGGATTTCCGTCTTAATTTCTCACCCTTTTAAACTGATTTTCATGCACATTCAAGGTCAAATGGTTGATATTCTAAATCAGAAAATCTCTTCCGTTTCCCTAACCATCGAAAATGGAAAAATCTCAGCCATTGAAAGTATTGATTCCAATCCAGACTTGCCTTTTTTACTTCCCGGATTCATCGACGCACATGTCCATGTGGAGTCCTCCATGTTGGTTCCTTCAGAATTCGCCAGACTAGCAGTGGTTCATGGAACCGTTGCTACCATCTCGGATCCCCATGAAATCGCTAATGTTTGTGGCATGCAGGGTGTAGAGTATATGATTGAAAATGGAAAAAAAGTTCCTTTCAAATTCTACTTCGGAGCCCCTTCTTGTGTGCCCGCCACTCCTTTCGAAACAGCTGGTGGAGAAATCAATGCAGCAGACATCGAAAATCTAATGAGCCGTCCTGAAATCCTTTATCTCGCTGAGATGATGAATTGGCCTGGGACGGTCAATCGGGATCCGATCGTAATGGAAAAGATTCAAATTTCAAAAAAGTACGGCAAACCTATCGATGGACATGCACCTGGGCTAAAGGGAGAACTTGCAGAAAAATATGTATCCGCAGGTCCCAGTACAGACCACGAATGCTTCACGTATGAGGAAGCCTTGGGAAAAATTAAACTTGGGATGAAAATTTCCATCCGCGAAGGATCGGCTGCCAAAAACTTTGAAGCATTGATCGACCTCATTGATGACTACCCGGAGATGATTATGTTTTGTTCGGACGACAAGCACCCAGACAATTTAGCTTTGAGTCATATCAATGAACTAGTTTCAAGAGCCATTGCAAAGGGAAAGGATTTATTTAAGGTACTTCAGGCCGCCTGCCTTAATCCGATCCATCATTATTCGTTAGAAGTGGGGCAATTGCGTGTAGGTGACCCAGCAGATTTTATATTGGTTCATGATTTAAAAAATTTCCAGGTTCAATCCACCTTCATAAATGGAGAAAAAGTCGCTGATAACGGGAAGACCCTAATTCCGAGGGTTAAAAATGAGCTAATCAATAATTTCCAAGCTTCCCTTAAAAACCCTGAAGATTTTCAAATCACTTCTTCTGGAAAAAAAGTGAGAGTCATTGAGGCTTTGGACGGTCAATTGATCACACTAGAAACTCAAGGAGAAATCTTGATACAAAACGGTTTTGCAGAATCTAATCCAGAACAAGACATCCTGAAAATCTCCGTAGTCAATCGGTACCAAGATGCTCCGCCCGCTGTAGCTTTTATCAAAAACATCGGGCTGAAAGTCGGAGCCATCGCCTCCTCAGTCGGCCATGATTCTCATAACATCATTGCGGTGGGTGTGGATAATGAATCTATTTGCCAAGCAGTCAACCTTCTAATCGAAGCCAAAGGAGGAGTTTCGGCAGTATCGGGAGAAAAAGAAGAAGTCCTTGCCCTTCCGGTGGGAGGCATCATGTCACCCGAAGATGGCTATCTGGTCGCCGAGGCCTACACCCGTATCGACCGAATGGTTAAAGAAATGGGTTCCACGCTGAATTCTCCCTTTATGACTCTGAGCTTTATGGCCTTACTGGTAATTCCGGATTTGAAGTTGAGCGATAAGGGGCTTTTTGATGGAAAGAGGTTCGACTTTATGGACGTTTTCTTATAAAAATCCCTCAAGGTTTTAGAAACTTGGAGGGATTAGACTCTAAAACTCCGAAGTAAAGTGAAACTCAATCTCGGGGTAATTGTCCTGCACCATTTGTAGCCATGCTTTGGACTCAGCCATAAAGACCAATTTGCCATCCTTATCATATGCGATATGACGGTTCTTCGAGCGGACAAATTCATCCAATTGTTTTTTATCCTTGCTACTGATCCAGCAGGCTTTGTAAAGATTCATCGGATGGAACTCTACCGTGGCGTTGTATTCGTTTTTCAATCGGAACTGAATCACTTCAAACTGGAGCTGCCCCACTGTACCCACCACTTTTCGGGATCCCATATCGAAAGTAAACAACTGCGCCACCCCTTCTTCCATCAATTGTTTAAGACCTTTTTCAAGTTGCTTGGTTTTCATTGCATCCTTGTTCACGACCTCTCTGAAAATCTCAGGAGAGAAACTTGGAATTCCTGTGAAAACTATGTTTTCTCCGTCCGTCAAGGTATCACCAATTTTCAGATTGCCCGTATCATACAAACCAATAATATCTCCCGGGAAGGCTTCATCGATAATTTCTTTTTCCTGAGCCATAAACTGGGTCACATTTGAAAAGCGTAGCGGCTTCGCCCCGCCTACATGGTTGTAGGGTTTATTTCGTTCAAATTTCCCTGAGCAGATCCGCAAAAAGGCAATTCGGTTCCTGTGATTGGGATCCATATTGGCGTGGATTTTAAATACAAAGCCGGAAAACTTAGACTCATCGGGTTTTACTTCCCGCACATCTGTCATTCGGCTTTTTGGAGGAGGTGCGATTTGGATGAACGTATCAAGCATCTCGTTGACCCCGAAGTTATTGACGGCAGACCCGAAAAAGACTGGAGCAACTTTCCCTTCCAAATATTCCGAAACCTCAAACTCCGTATAAACCCCCTCAATCAATTCCACGTCTTCCCGGAGTTGGTCTGCAGGGTTCTGTCCAATTAATTGATCCAGTTCGGAATCTTCTAGATTTTCAAAAATCTTTCGATCATCGCTCAATTTCCTTTGGGATGGGGTAAAAAGATTGAGCTTTTGGTCATAGAGATTATAAACCCCTTTAAAGCTTTTTCCCATTCCAATCGGCCAGGAAAGTGGTCGGACTTGGATGTTAAGTTTTTCCTCCACCTCATCAAGCAAATCGTAAGGATCTCTTCCCTCTCGGTCCAGTTTATTGATAAAACAAATCACTGGAGTATTCCGCATACGGCAGACTTCCATGAGTTTTTCAGTCTGAATCTCCACCCCTTTAACACAGTCAATGACCATGATTACTGAATCCACTGCGGTCAAAGTTCGGTAGGTATCTTCCGCGAAATCCTGGTGACCCGGAGTATCCAAAAGATTAATCTTAATGTCTTTGTATTCGAACCCCATAACGGAAGTAGCCACAGAGATCCCGCGTTGCTTTTCGATTTCCATCCAGTCGGATTTGGTAGCGGTGTCAATTTTGTTGGATTTTACAGCACCAGCGGTCTGAATTGCTCCTCCGAAAAGAAGCAGCTTTTCAGTAAGGGTAGTCTTTCCAGCATCCGGGTGGGCAATGATGGCAAAGGTTCGGCGTTTTTGGATTTCCTCAGTCAAACTCATGGATTCTAAAATTCAGGGGGCAAAGGTAATCAAAAATGCCTCAAAGGCATTTTGTAAATACGAAATACGAAGGACGAATTATGAAACCCTTCTTTGTAATTAGCCATATCCAACAAATTTGGAGTTAGCTTGAACGCTTCAAATAAGCTCGTACTTCGGATTTCGGACCTTGTACCTCCCTAATATTCCAAAATCCCTTCAGTCACAAACTGCTCGGCTCCCTCTATGGTGCTATGAAGGATAATGCGAAAGGTTGTGCCAGTTCCAATTTCCGACGATTTGACAAAAATTCGTCCACCATGATAACCCTCGATGATACGCTTTGCTAAAGTCAATCCCAGTCCCCATCCTCTTTGTCTAGTAGAAAATCCCGGGTTAAATACTTTCTTAAAATTTCGTTTTTCAATTCCCTTGCCTGTATCCGTGATATCAACGATTACGAATTTGTCGGAGTCCTGAAGAATATCGATGGTTATGGTCCCCTTCCCCTTCATCGCATCCACAGCATTTTTGCAAATATTTTCGATAACCCATTCAAAAAGTGGCTTATTCATCATTGCATCCAAATCCTGAGAATCTGCATTAATATGGAGATCGACTTTCGTGGAAATTCTAGGTCGTAGGTAATTAATCGTTTCTTCGATTGCCTGATAGAGGTTTTCGGATTGAATCACAGGTTTACTACCGATGCTACTGAAACGTTCCGTAACCATCCGCAACTTGACCACATCCTTATCCATCTCTTGGATGATTTCCTTGTTCTCCTCCCAGACCGGTGAATTTCTCAGGTAATCAATCCAGGCCATGAGTGAGGCGATGGGAGTTCCTAGTTGATGGGCAGTTTCTTTGGTCAGACCTGCCCAAACGCGATTCTGCTCTGCAATTTTACTTTGATTGAAAAGGGCATAAGCCAAGACTCCAAAAATCAGAATAACCGCCAATTGCACGTAGGGATAGTATCGAAGATTGGTGAGCAATTCTGAGTTTCGATAAAAGATCTGAATATCCGCTTCCCTAAGCAAAATGGGTTCGTATTCTGACTTCATTTCTTCCAACTCCTCAGTCAGGGTTTTGGTAGAATCCTGGGCGGTTGCGTTTTTCCGAAAACGGATATTCCGAAACTCCAGGGGATTCCCAGACGCATCCACCATGATAATGGGGATGGAATAGTTTTGCTGAATAATTTCTTGGTTGATAAAAGATAAATTATCCGCATTACTGGCTGCATATTCTAAGGCACTCGAGAGCAATTCAATTTGCCTTCTTTCCCGAGATTTGAGTTCCTCCACCAATTGATTGGTATACCAAATGGAACCTGCCCCAATGAGTACAGACAACATAACGACAAGCCATTTAACCTGGCGCCGGTTTTGGTAAAAATCGATAGAAGTTAAATCCTGAAAGCGGTTTTTCATGAAGATTTTTCCAGATGCCTATACCTAATTAACTCCTCAAAACGATAGATAGTATCTGATAGGGATTGATATTTTCAGTTGGCATTCGAGGGTATTTTTTAGTAAATTTATACTATTAATTGAAACACAAAAACGACAAGAAAATCATGAAAACGAACGATATCGGATTAGAAGTAAAAGACACCATGGTATTGGTGGAAAAACTCAATAAGCTATTAGCAAACTATCAGGTTTACTATCAAAACCTTCGAAACTTCCATTGGAATGTAAGTGGACCAAACTTCTTTGAATTGCATGCGAAGTTTGAGGAATTATACACCACAGCCAATGAAAGCGTAGACGAAGTAGCAGAGCGAATCTTGACTTTAGGTGGAAGACCTTTCTCTTCCTACGGGGAATACATTGAAAACTCCTTCATTCAAGAAGCTAAAGAGGTTCACGATTCCAAAGAAATGGTTACGATCACCAGAGAAAACATCAATACCTTGTTGGATCTAGAACGAGAAGCCCTAGAAGCAGCTTCCGAGCAAGGAGATGAAGGTACAGTCACTTTAATGAGCGACTACATCACGGCTAAAGAAAAAATAGTCTGGATGCTCTCAGCGTATTTGAGATAAAAATCAAAGCCGGGTCAACACTGATCCGGCTTGTTTTTTAATAGCTACTTTTTACCCATCTCCACAAAGTCTTATAGCTTGGCTTGGTTCCATGCATCAGAATACCTATTCGGTAAATTTTTGCTGCTAACCAGGTTGTGGCTAAAAACCCAAGGACCAACAAACCCATGGAAAGTGCCAATTCCCAAAAAGGCACCCCATAACTGATTCTTCCCATCATAGCTATAGGAGAAGTAAAGGGAATAATCGAAAGCCAAAAAGAAGTGGTACTATTCGGATCCTGCAAAACAAATACAAATAAGCCCATGTAAGCTACTATAAGCGGGATAGTCACTGGAAGCATAAATTGCTGTGCATCCGATGGTGATTCAACTGCAGACCCTATCCCCGCAAATAAAGCCCCGTATAATAAATACCCTCCCAAAAAGTAAAAGACAAAAGATGAAACTAGAGTAAAAAAATCAATTCCATTGATCACTGCTAAAATCTCTCCCATTTCAGTATCTGGAACAGCCTGAACCACCTCTCCCTGTGCCAATTCCATAGCTTGTTGTTGAGGCAATTGCATTCCCAAAAAACCTGTAATTACTGTCGTTAGCGTACCAATCAGTACAATCCAAATCAGAAGTTGGGTCAAACCAACCCCAGCAATTCCAACTATTTTCCCCATCATCAACTGAAAAGGACGTAGTGAAGAAACCAAAATCTCCACGATCCTACTGGATTTTTCTTCGATAACACCCTGCATGATTTGGTTTCCATAAATGAAAATGAACATATAAATCAGAATTCCAGCCAAGAACCCAATTGCATAATTCACCGTGGCATCGGAAACCCGCTCTCCACCTGCTTCGTCCAGCGTTATGGCCTTTACGTCAACAGAAGTTCGGATTTGAGAGAGAATTTCTGGATCTATTCCTGATTCATATAAGCGCTGATCTTCAATTTTCTTTTTTAGACTGCTTTTCAAATAAGAAATCAAATTCATATTGGGGTTTTCTTCACCGTAGTAGGTGATCCCTTCTGGGCTCTCTAGGTTTATTTTCGGGATATACAAAAACCCATAGCGATCTCCTTTCTTCACCAATTCCTTTGCTTCTTCAACTGTGCGATCCGAAAAAGAAAAAGCATATTGCTCTGAGCTCTCTAGAAAAAAAAGATCATTTTCATCCACGACTTCAATGATCCTAAGCGCCTGATTTTCTTTTTCCTCAACCGCAATCCAAACGAAAATTGCCATGATCGCTGGGAAAATCAAAGGAGTCAACAGTGTGGCTAATAAAAATGACTTCTTCTTCACTCGGGAAAGATATTCCCGTTGGATAACTAGCCAAATTTTATTCATGTGCGCTTGATTTTACCTGGTGAATAAAAATCTCTTCCATACTTGGAACTTGTTCCTGAAATCTCGATACCTGCCCATAGGTCATTAAATCGGCTAATAATTCATTAGGGGTTAGTCCATCCAAGGATTTCGAAAAATGCCATTGCCCATCTTCTTCTTTTGCTCTCCATTCAGCTGGTAAAGGATTCTGAATCTTCTCCAGAGTTACATGGAAAATATCAGGTCGAAAGCTATTCTTAACCTCCCGAATAGTCCCATCCAATATTTTTCGGGATTTGTTAATCATCGCTACCTGATCGCAAAGTAATTCCACCGATTCCATGCGATGGGTACTAAGTATCACGGTGATGCCTTTTTGCTTCAACTCTAAAATTTGATCTTTGATTATTTCTGCATTAACTGGATCAAATCCTGAAAAAGGTTCATCCAAGATCAATAGAGCTGGTTCGTGGAGAATGGTAGAAATAAACTGGACCTTTTGGGCCATTCCTTTGGAAAGGTCTTCTACTTTTTTCTCCCTCCAAGTAGCCATATCCATTTTCTCAAGCCAATGGTTGATCCGCTTTTTGGCTTCAGATTGACTAAGTCCTTTTAGCCGAGCAAAATAAAGCATCTGATCCCAAACCTTCATTTTTTTATAAAGGCCTCGTTCTTCGGGAAGGTAGCCTATAGTTGCGATGTGATCTGGAGATAGTTTTTTCCCTTCAATCTGAATTGTACCCGTATCGGCATCGATAATTTGATTGATAATCCGGATCAAGGTAGATTTCCCAGCTCCATTTGGCCCCAATAACCCAAAAACCACTCCCTTAGGAACAAAAAGATCTACATCCGTCAGGGCCCTGTTTGGCCCATAGGACTTATTTAATTTCTCAATTTCTAGCATGAGTAATTTATTCGACTTTGAGCGAACCTACCCCTACATCTATTGTCAGACTCAAAAGCTTGGGATCATCCGGTGCATACCCTTTGGTAACATAAGTCTCCTTATCCAAAGATTTCAGATAATGAGGTAAGGAAGTCCTACACATTGGGGTGGTTTTCATTTTGATTTTTATCGGGTAATTATCGGAAGGTAGTTTTAAATATAAGGATCCAGCACCTACTGCAGCAATTACTTGGCAGGAGGAGGACATTCCATCACTAAAATTCAGATTGATTTTCCCATAATTCACCTCAAATATCATCTGATTGGCATTGGAATAATTTGCATTTTGGACTTCTACTGTACCCATATTCAAAGTAACCAAAAGTGTGTCCATTTGAATTTGATTAGGTTCCGGACTTCCATAATGTACCAAAACATCAGCGCTTGCACTTTGTACTTTCAATTGTCCTATGGGCAGCTGGGAAAGATCGAAATCTGCCGCCCCAATCCCTAAATTAAAGTTAAGGTGATAAAGATAATTAGATGCCAAACCCACATCCCAAGAATGTCCAAAGTCATCTTTCGATGGTGAAAAAAGTTTATTAGTAATACTTCTTCCTAAGTTATCTGACTCAATATTTTTATGTGAAAGTGATGTGTATAGCGTTCGATTTTCAACCTTATGGTCAAAAACCGGTAAAATATTCACCTCTTCCAAATGTCCATGAATATAGACTGGATCAGAATTTCTCATCCGTTTTAGGTGAGTGGTGCTTTTATAAGTGGAAAAATCCAGTTGGACAACTTCGAAGCCATCTCTCTCTGGAGCCCGGAATTCTTTGACCAATTGTGCTTGACTGACGCCTATCCCACTGAAAACACCCAGAAGAAGCAGACAGAATTTTTGCAACATACGGATAGGTTACGACTTGGAATCTGAAAAGGTTTTTAAAAATATAAAAAAAGCCAGAATTGCATCTGGCTTGTAATTTTTAGAAAAACTCTTTCATCTTATCGAAAAAGGATTTTTCGGACTTTCCTGGATCTGGTTTGAAATTCGGAGAATCCCTCAAGGCTTCTAAGGTTTGTTTTTCCTCCTTGCTTAGCTGGGTTGGCGTCCAAACATTGACCATGATTAATTGATCTCCTCGAGAGTAGCCGTTAATATCCTTGATACCCTTCCCTTTCAGTCGTAGCATTTTTCCACTTTGAGTACCGGGATCAATTTTAATTTTCACCCGACCATCGATAGTTGGAACTTCAACTGAAGCACCTAAAGCCGCATCCACAAATGAGATGTATAAATCATAAATGACATTATTGCCATCTCGTTGTAAGGTTTTGTCTTCTATTTCCTCAATCACAATCAAAAGATCTCCTGGGATTCCTCCAGGAATCTCATTCCCCTTTCCTGACATACTCAGTTGCATACCTTCTGCAACACCGCCAGGAATATTAATTGTAATGACTTCCTCCTTAATGATCAATCCGCGGGAATCTGCTTCAGCCGGTTTTTTATCGACAATCTGACCACTTCCTCCACAGACAGCACAGGTACTGGCAGATACCATTTGGCCTAGCATAGTGTTCACCACCTTTTTCACTTGTCCGGTACCCTGACAAGTAGAACAAGATTTGAAGGTCACTCCAGGGGCAACCACATGCCGCTTAACCTTGATTTTTTTCTCAACTCCATTGGAAATTTCTTGGAGATTGAGTTTCAATTTTACACGAAGGTTAGTTCCTTTTTTGGTTCGTCGGCCTCCGCCTCCTCCTCCAAAGAAAGAGCTAAAGCCTCCTCCACCAAAGATATCCCCAAATTGGGCGAAGATATCCTCCATGTTCATTCCGCCTCCACCGAAACCGCCATTTCCTCCTAGGCCTTGATGGCCAAATTGGTCATAGCGCTGACGTTTCTCAGGGTTACTAAGAACCTCATAAGCTTCAGCAGCCTCTTTAAATTTCTCCTCCGCTTCAGGGTTGTCGGGATTTTTATCAGGATGGTACTGAATAGCCAGCTTCCGATAAGCCTTCTTAATTTCTTCGGCAGTAGCGGATTTACTGACTCCTAGTACTTCGTAATAATCTCTTTTTGCCATAATTAATTATGCTCCAGTTACGACCTTTGCGTAGCGCACAACCTTATCTCCTAAAGTGTAGCCTTTTTCTACGACGTCGATCACTTTTCCTTTCATATCTTCATTCGGGGCAGGAATTTGAGTAATTGCCTCCTGCATATCAGCGTCGAATGGCTTACCAATCAAATCCTCCATGACTTTAAGCCCTTTGGATTCCAAAATCTTCACCAATTTGTGGAAAATGAGCTGGTTTCCTTCACGAACCTTTTGAGCATCTTCTTCACTTTCACTGGCTTTAAAGGCTCGCTCAAAATCATCCACTACGGGAAGCAGGTCTCTCAAAACTTCCTCAGAAGCAGTCTTGATTAAATCCAATCGCTCCTTGGCATTTCGCTTTCTGAAATTCTCAAAATCGGAGTATAACCGCAGATATTTATCCTTCATTTCTGCTAATTCCCCTTCCAATTTGGCCATTGGATCCACATTTTCTTTTTCTTGTTCCACTTGCTCTTGATCTAATTCTTGTTTGTCGGCATTTTCTTGATTCTGCTCTTGCTGATCAAGTACTTCTTCATTCTCCTTTTCGCGCAATTCTTCTTTATTTTCCATAGATCTAGTTCAATAGCTGGTTTAGCCTTTATTCACAATATTTTTGCCATCAGAATAACTCTGACAATCTGACACCTTAATTGGTCTGAATAGCCTGCCAAATCATGTCCTTAAGCTTGTCAAGGTTGAATTGTGTCACAGATGAAATAAATACATGGGGGATTCCCTCCGGAATTTCAGACTTCATTTCATTCATCAACTCTTCATCCAGTAAATCAGATTTAGAAATGGCTAGTAGGCGTTTTTTGTCAAGAAGTTCGGGATTATATTTTTCCAATTCTCCTAATAAAATCTGATACTCTTTCGAAATGAGCTCTGTGTCGGCAGGAATAAGAAAAAGCAAAATAGAGTTTCGCTCTATATGTCTTAAAAAACGGATGCCAAGACCTTTTCCTTCAGCCGCACCTTCAATTATCCCGGGAATATCTGCCATGACAAACGAACGGTCATCTCTATAACTTACCACACCAAGATTGGGCACTAATGTGGTGAATGGATAATCACCGATTTCTGGTTTTGCAGCCGAAAGAGCAGACAATAAGGTAGATTTTCCAGCATTTGGGAATCCTACCAAACCCACATCAGCTAGAAGTTTAAGCTCCAAAATTATCCATTCTTCAATTCCAGGTTCACCAGGTTGGGCATAATGCGGGGCTTGGTTGGTTGATGTTTTGAAATGATGATTACCAAGCCCACCTCTTCCACCTTTGGTCAAAACAACCTCTTGTCCATCTTCTGTAATTTCAAAACGCTTTTCACCGGTTTCAGCATCTTTGGCAACTGTTCCTAATGGGACTTCTAAAATAACATCTTGCCCATTGGCTCCACTTCTTCGCCCCCCTTCCCCTGGTTTACCAGCTTCAGCAATCACATGCTTTTTGTATTTCAAGTGAAGCAAGGTCCACAATTGTGCATTCCCCCGAAGGATAATATGGCCACCTCGACCACCATCACCTCCGTCGGGGCCACCTTTTGGCACATGCTTTTCCCTCCTAAAATGAAGCGATCCAGCCCCGCCAGCTCCTGATCGGGAACAAAATTTTACGTAATCAATGAAGTTTGACTCTGCCATAGAAACAAAAAAGCTAAGCATTTGGCTTAGCTCATTTTGGTGCAAAAATAAGGAAAATCAACTACTTAATAACTATCGACTACTTCACTGATGGCATCAAAGATCTCATCAATCTCACCTACCCCATTTATTTTGGTGAATTTTCCTTGCGCTTCGTAATATGAAGCAACTGGTAAGGTCTCGTCTAAGTAAACTTTAATTCGAGTTTGGATTTTTTGATCATCTTGATCGTCCACTCTTCCAGAAGTTTTTCCTCGCAACTTTATACGCTCTTTTAAGATCTCCTCAGGAACATCCAAAGCTATCATACCGGCAATTTCCATTTGATGGCTTTCTAACATCTTGTCTAAGGCCTCTGCCTGGGTGGTAGTTCTTGGAAACCCATCAAAAATGAATCCATGGCTATTTTCGGTGGCGGCTATTTTATCCTCCACCATTCCGATAACTACTTCATCAGGAACTAATCGGCCCTCATTCATATATTTTTGGGCAAGTTTTCCTAGCTCTGTTCCTTCACCCAAATGTTTTCGGAACAGGTCTCCTGTTGATAGGTGGGTTAACCCATATTTCTTAATTAACTTTTCACTTTGAGTACCTTTGCCTGCACCCGGAGGGCCAAATAAGACGATGTTCCGCATCTTTATTTTATTTGATTGAAAATTTACTAACTGATATAATTCAGGGAGGTTTCGACCTAGATCATTGTAATCCAACCCATAACCGACGACAAATTTATTCGGAATTTCAAAACCGACATAATCAAGGGCGTATTTAAAGCGAAAAGCATCAGGTTTATATAAAAATGTAGCAATTCGAACCTCAGCAGGCTTATATTTTTCAATCTCCTTTAGGAGATAATCCATGCTGATTCCAGTGTCCACAATGTCCTCCACAATTATGACAGTCTTTCCAGCCAGATCATCCTGAATCCCAGCGACTTTCTTTACTTCTCCAGTTGATTGAGTTCCATGATAGGAGGAAATCCTTAAAAAAGAGATTTCAAGAGGCAGATCAATTGCCCGACATAAATCTGATAAAAACAGAAAAGAACCCTTTAGAATCCCTAATAGAACCAGCTCTTTCCCTCGAAAATCACGGGTAATCTGGGCTCCTAATTCTTTTACCCTTTCCTGAATTTTTGAATCAGAGATAAATAATTCAAACTCTAAATCATGGATGATTTGATTCATTTTTAGAGATTTTTCATAAGGTATCGGTGCATTTCAATCATAAAAGAGATATCAATTAGTGAGACCTTTTCGTCTGGACTATGAACATTTGCTTCGGCCGCACCCACAAAGCACCAATCGATAGCATGGGATGAAAATTGAATTTCTCGACCATCACTTCCTCCGTATGCCTCAACTTCTAATTGATAAGGAATTTCGCTTTTTTGCGCTAAATCAAGGATCTTATTTAAGAATTTTTTTCTGGGAATATATTTATCACGCAAAGATATTACTACCCCATCATGCGGCCTTACTCCTTCTGTAACCCATGTAATATCGGCAATCAAAGCTTGTTGAATCGGATAATTTTCTTGGATAAATTTTAATAAAAACGGCATGCTTCCACCTCCATGTTCCTCATAGGTAGAAAATACTACCCAGCCATCCTCTAAAGTTTCACATACTTTTAAAGCCGTATAAACCCCTAGCCGGTTATCTAAATAAGCGGCTTGGATAAATTCTTCATCCATTCGAATATTTTGTTCGAAAGAAAGATAAGTGCCACGATCAATAGCTCTCGGAAAATCGTGAAACAACTGATCATCTTCAACTTTCAATCGACATCGGATTTCTCCTAAGCTATCTTTTCCAACCAGGGAAGCCCCGTCAATATACTCCGGCCCACCTACCGGAATCAATTGATTTTCATACCGTGTCATAAACCCGATCGTATCCATATGGGCAAAAAGGGCAGTTGATGGTTTCCCGAATTTTAGAAGAATACAATCATGGAATTCTTCACCATAATATATTAATGGTCGAACTTTCCAGCTTTTCTCCCGTTTTCTGATGTATGTAAGGAGAAATTGAGAAATCCTTTCCTCATCTCCAGACACGCTATTTTGATTTAAAAGATCAAACAAAATTTTCATTCTGGCATAAATTATGTTAGATTTTGGAAGATTATTTAAAAAATTCGATGGAAAATTTTAACTGTTCAATCGACAATTAAATAATTCATCTAGATTTGCAGTAAGTTAAAAGTTTATAAATTTGTGCTCACATCAATCAAACACTTAAAATTTGGACAAAAATTTTTTGTTATGAAAAAACTAATACTCTCATCCCTGCTTGCCGGAGCTCTTGCTTTCGGTGCAAACGCCCAAGACTTCGATAAGTGGTCTCTTGAAATCGGAGGTGGTTTTAATAAACCAATGGCTCCATTATCTGGAGGATTTCTTTCTCCAACACTAAATCTCGGCCATATCGAGTTTGGTGCTCGTTACATGTTTAATGAAAAATTCGGCGTAAAACTGGATTATGGATTTGGTTCCATGAGTGAAGCCAAAGGAGGAGACTCTCAAAGCCCAGCTTTCGACACTAAATACAATAGATTGAATCTTCAGGCTGTTGCGAACGTTGGTCGAATCATGAATTTTGAATCTTTCAGCCGTTCTTTCGGACTATTATTGCACGGTGGTGCAGGTATTGGTTTGGTAAACCCTGAAATGAATACCTATAGTGACTTCGATGATAATGTTTATACCATCATGTTCGGTGTAACTCCTCAGTTGAAATTATCTAAAAACATTGCCCTTGTTGGTGATATTTCAACCATCTTAAATGGTCGTCAGACTGTAACATGGGATGGATATGAATTTATCAATCCAGCGGTTGACAATGGTTTCTATGGTGCTAATGGAACATGGTGGACTGGTACTATTGGTCTTAACTTCTACCTTGGGTCTAATGATGAGCATGCTGATTGGTATATCGCTGCCGATAAATATGCTACCAAAGAAGAATTGGCTTCTCAAATCAATGGGATCAAAGACATGTTGAAGGATTCTGATGGCGACGGTGTACCTGATTATTTAGATAAAGAGCCTAATACTCCAGCAGGTGCTCGTGTAAACTCCGCTGGTACTACTTTGGACTCTGACGGTGATGGTACTCCTGATCACATGGATAACTGTCCATTCCAGCCAGGTCCAGCTTCAACAAATGGATGTCCAGTTGTTGAAGAGAGAGAAGAAGTTGATTACTTGATGAAGGCTATCAACGATGGATATGTAAACGTTTACTATGCATTCGATAGCGCTAAACCACTAGGCTACTCTGTAAGTGCTGCAAATTATGTTGCAAACTTCTTGAAGAGAAATCCAGGTGTTAGCGTTGAAATTAAAGGATATGCTGATGAGCTAGGTCCTGAAGACTATAACATCAAACTTTCTGAAAGAAGAGCAAAAGCTGTTTATGATTTAATGGTTGCAGCAGGTGTTGACGCTTCAAGACTTTCTTACAAAGGTTATGGAGAAGACACTAGTGTAGACAAGTCTTCTGCAGATGCAAGACAAATGGCTAGAAGAGCTTCTTTCGAAGTGAAATAATATCAAATACTTCTTTAAGAAAATCCCGCTCATTCCGAGCGGGATTTTTTTTGCATAATGTTTGAAAAGAAATAAAATCAATACTTTTGAGTCATCATCCTTTCAATCAAGTATCACTCTATGAAAAAATTACTAATCACTGCTTTTTTAGCAATAGGTATGACTCACTTTATCTATGCTCAAAAAGAATTCAATCAATGGTCAATAGAAGCTAGTGGTGGTTTCAATAAATCAATGGGACCTTTATCTCCAGGATACCTTTCCCCTACTTTAAACATCGGACATGCTGATTTTGGGGCAAGATTCATGTTTAATGAATTTTTTGGGCTAAAAGCAGATTTCGGTTTTGGGAAATTCAATGAAGTACAAGGAGAAAGCCCTGAATTCACTACCAACTACCTGAGAGTCAATGCTCAAATGGTGATGAACGCTGGCCGTATGTTAACTATAGAAAACTTTTCCAACCGATTGGGCTTATTAGTTCATTTCGGCACCGGATTTGGAAGACTCAATTATGAACAAACTATTTACAATCAAGAAGCTGATTTCGTATACAACATAATCTCTGGAGTTACTTCCCAATTCAAACTTACGAATCGTTTGGCCTTATCTGGTGATATAACATATATCCATAATGGAAGACAAACCTATACCTTTGACGGAAATAGCTATAATGCTCCAATTCAGCCAAATCCTCCAGCAAACCCATTTATTCATGCCCCTGGAGGCTGGTGGACAGGTACTATAGGCCTTAACTTTTATCTTGGCTCTCAAGAACAACATGCAGATTGGTACATTGCTTCAGATCGCTATGCGACTAAAGAGGAACTGGCTACTCAAATTGGAGAAATCAAGGATATGCTAAAAGATTCGGACGGAGACGGAATCCCTGATTACCTGGATAAAGAGCCAAATACTCCTGCCGGTGCCCGGGTTAATTCATTAGGGATAACTCTTGATTCTGATGGAGATGGAATGTCAGACCATGAAGATAATTGTCCTTTCCTACCAGGTCCAAGTTCAAATGGAGGCTGTCCCATTGAAGAGGTCATTGACCCTACTGATTACATCCAAAAAGCAATTGATGACCAATATTTGAATGTCTATTTTGCCTTTGATTCTTCTAAACCGCTTCAATACTCTGTTTCTGCCGTTCAATTTGTATCCAATTTCTTGAAAAAGAATCCGGGCACTTCTCTTGAAGTCAAAGGATATGCAGATGAATTAGGGTCTGAAGATTATAACATCAACCTCTCAGAAAAAAGAGCAAAAGCGGTTTACGATTTATTGATTGCATCAGGAATTGAATCCAGCAGACTTAGCTACAAAGGTTTTGGAGAAGATACGAGCGTAAACAAGGACTCATCTGATGCTAGACAAATGGCAAGAAGAGTTTCATTTGAAATAAATTAATTCCTCAAAACACGAAACTTGAAAAAACCCAGCTTACATGAAGCTGGGTTTTTTCTATTAAATTCGTCTTATGTTTGTTCTAGCCAATACACCTTCTATTGCCAACCAGTTTTTGGCCGAATTAAGAGACGTAACTGTTCAAAAAGATCAAATGCGATTTAGGACTAATCTACAGCGATTGGGAAAAATTCTTGCATATGAAATTTCGAAAACACTCTCTTATAAAGTTCAGGAAATCGAGACTCCATTAATGAAGACGAACACCCTTCAGCTGGATGAGCAATTGGTTTTGGTTGCGGTATTAAGAGCTTCTATCCCGTTCTATCAGGGATTTTTGGATTTTTTCGATTCTGCAGAGAATGGATTTATTGGTGCATTTCGAGCCGAAGAATCCAAAGAACCCATTCAAGTCCATTTAGGGTATTGTGCAAGCCCATCTTTGGATGGAAAAACTCTCATTTTTACCGACCCTATGCTTGCAACTGGAAAATCCTTTATTACATCTATTCATAGTCTTTTAAAAAATGGAACTCCAAAAAAGATCCATATTGCCTGCGCGGTAGCTGCTCCCGAAGGAATAGAATATATTAAATCAAACCTTTCTATCCCCCACCAATTTTGGGTTGGTGCATTGGACCAGGGATTAAATGAACACTCATATATATTGCCAGGATTGGGAGATGCAGGAGACCTAGCCTTTGGCCCCAAATTATAAGAAATCATGTCGGAGTATTTTCTCTTAGCTATTGGTTTAGGCATATTATTGCTTGGTGGAAAATTCCTAGTTGATGGTGCCTCAGGTATTGCTGTCAAACTGGGTATGAGTGCGGGATTGATTGGATTGACCATTGTAGCATTCGGAACCTCTGCCCCAGAGCTTCTCGTAAGTGTTAATGCTGCTCTTAAAGGAAATAGCGATATCTCAATAGGAAATGTGGTTGGTTCAAATATTGCCAACATAGGTTTGGTCCTTGGTTTAAGTGGACTTTTTTATCCCACAAAAATCAACCGACGACACATCCGGTTTGAATACCTAGTTACCCTGTTAGTTACCGGACTAT
>JABXHZ010000247.1 GCA_013373335.1 Cyclobacteriaceae bacterium
ATATACCCAAGATATTGGATTTTCATTACAAAAGAATTTGCCGCATGATGCCCATCCAGTCATGGGGAGGCTTTTTTGTTTTTCACCACAGAGGGCACAGAGAGCAGTCCCCATAGGAATCGGGAGTAGTCGGAAACGTCATTGCGAGCGGAGCGAAGCAATCCCCTTAGCATATCAAGTCAGATTTGTAGTAGTCTACCCCTTCCCAATTCCCCCTTTGAAAGGGGGTGAGGGGGATTTTTTTGTCGACGGACCACAGACGACAGTCCACAGCCGGAACACGTCATTGCGAGACCAGAAGTAGCAATCTCCTTTGTTTATTCCACAGCCTCCTCCTGTCCACTCAGCATCAACCATGGACCATGGACTGTGGTCTGTTGACAAAGAACCAAATATCCCCTATTTATGGTATAGACTTTTAGTTTGAAATTGGTTTTATTGGGTTTTGATCGGTTGGGAGGGATAAAACAACCAAACTTCTCTAATCGATAGGTGATCAAAAGTGGCGCATATAAACGAGTTGGCAGTCATTGTAGATGGACTCTGCAAACCTAATGGACTAACAAAAGAATAAAAGAAACTGAATTTCAAAAATGTTTAGACTAATATCATTAATCATAAATGACTGGACTTACTTAGGGCATATTCCTGAAGGAAGTTTAGAGTTTGTTCCGAAAGACGAAATAAAAAAAACAGAACTGCCATATACAACGGTACTAATAGGTGTAAATGGAACTGGCAAAAGCACATTGCTTTCTTACATAGCAAAAATCTTTGAAGACCTAAAATTTGCGAAAGACAACAACGGAAAAAGAAACTCCACAAGCATTTCCTTTCCATATTCAGTTTGCTATCAAATAGGAAAAACAAAATTCCAAGTTACACGGAAAAGTCAAGGCTTGGATTTTGAAGCTTTCAAGCAA
Source organism: Cyclobacteriaceae bacterium (assembly GCA_013373335.1). GTDB lineage: Bacteria > Bacteroidota > Bacteroidia > Cytophagales > Cyclobacteriaceae > Algoriphagus. Next base: position 924 of record JABXHZ010000247.1, read on the forward strand.
GATAAAAGAAGATTAAAATGGATTTATAATGTTTCAATAAATGAAAAACCTATCAGCGATTTAAAAGAAATTGAATTACCTGAACAAGTTATAGCTGTTAGTTATTTGCCAATGGACAGATTTCGTCAAAAACGAAACTTGCCAGACGATTTTTATCAATACTTGGGTTTACGGCACCGTTCAAACGCTGCAAGTCCGCAGTATTTTTTAAATAATACCTTACCTCTTCTATTCAATTACATTTCAGAAAGCAAATCGGTCAAATTTTTGAAAGACATTCTTTCATTTATGGCCGTTGACCAAAATTATTTAGGGTTACAGCTAGAATATAGATACAAGAAGTTTTTTTTCACAGGCCAGTTGAGCACTTCAAAATTTCAAGAACTTTTTGAAAACACTAAGCAGTTCTCTGAAAGAGAAGGAACTTCTTTTGCAGTTGAATATTATGACAGGTATCTCAAACAAAATACAAGCTTAATTGACCGCATCGTAAAATACTTGAATGTTCGTTCTCAACAAGACAATATTTCAGTTGGAAAGAAAAGCTTATTAAAATTCAATTTGTTTGACAACTTAGAATTGATAGAAGAATTAAGCCTAATAAAACATCTACAAAAATTAGATTTACTTACATCTGCTTCATTATTATTTCGCAAGTCCGAGAACATAATTAATTCACAGAATTTAAGTTCAGGGGAATTTCACTTCTTGACAACAATGATTGCAATTCAGTCAACTTTAAAAGAAAATTCGTTAGTCCTAATTGATGAGCCTGACACAAGTTTGCACCCTAATTGGCAAATGAAATATGTTCATAACCTAAAAAAACTATTTAAAAAATGGAACTCTACGCATTTCGTAATGGCTACGCATTCTCATTTTATAATCAGTGATTTGGAAAATGAAAGTTCAGAAATAATTGGACTTAAAGGTCAGGTTCCTAACGTGCAAGCAACGCCACTGAATTTAGAAACTTATGGTTGGTCTCCTGATGAAATTTTGTATAAAGTATTTGAATTACGAACAACAAGAAATTATTTTTTTGAACTTGATTTACTTTCGTTAGCAAAACAACTAAGTTCTGAAACAAAAGATTATGATGAAATAAAAAGAATCGTAAATAAGCTCAAAAAATACACATTCAGTAAAGAAGACCCACTTAATAAACTGATTTTAAGTGCGGAAAACATTTTGACAAGCAATGATAAATCTTAGTTTTAATTCAGCATACCAATATACACCTGACCAAAAAAGAGTAATTAAATCTCTTAAAAAGAAGTATGGGAAAAAATTCCAAAAACCTTTTGGGAAGAGTAAGAAAATGGTATGGTATGACGGACAAGCAAATGTAATAGCTATCAAGCACGAGATTTCAAAAAAGGTTTTATGGGAATCACGGTTTCGTTGTACTTTTTGCGGCAAACGCTTAGAAGGATCTTCAAAGCCAATAGACCATTTTATTCCCAACAGTAAATATCCTCAATATTCTTTTCACCCTTTAAATCTTTTATCAAGTTGTTCATATTGCAACTCAGACTCAAAAGGCGAGTTTGACCCTATTGTAACTACTCATAGAAAATATACTAAAATTGTTTTTTCAATTGTTCACCCCATAGTTGACAACGTTGTAAATGAATTTAGATACCAACCTGACGGTGTGAACTTTGACTTGCCTAATTGTAGCGCAAAAGCAAAAAAATTAATCGATTTGTTTAATTGGACAACTTTAGAACATCAATTAAGTCGTTCTGAACAGCAAACAATAGAACTATTTAATCCAATTTCTGATGCAGACCTTCTAACTTTAGTTAATCAATGTGCGACCTATAGACCAAAAAAATAAGTAGTAAGACAATTATAAAAAAACGGAAAAGCAAGACAAAAGCACACGACAAAATAAAAGGAACTACAACGACCAACAAAAAACAACGAACCGCCAACACGGGTTTTGAGTCAGACAGGGTGACGTACAAACTTGGAGCTTTGTACTTCTATTCAAGTTCAGTGCTGCTTGACAGTTTTGTGCTCCGAAACCCGCCCGAACGCAAAGCACAAAACCGTTAGGGGCAGGCAAAAGACGACACACAGAAAAAATAACAGGTATAATATGAAAGGAATTTTAATTTTTGTTGGTGGTTTTGTAATCGGTGTTTTAACGACAATTTTTATTGGATACTTTATCGTGATAGCGGAAACACCAATTGGTGATGGGCCAAATGATGATGGTTTAGTTGGTCTTACTATTTTTCCTGAAAAAGGTGAGTGTGTAAAAACTACCTCAAAAATGGAATCAACTGGGATAGAAATTTTTCAAGTTTTAGAGTCAAATATGGCATTGGGAAATATCGAAAACTTTACTTACATAGGAAAGACTCGTTACGATGACTTTGGAGAAGAAATTGTTGTTTTGCTAATAAATTATGATGGTAAAACATATTTTGACGACCAAAAGATAGATGTTACTAATAAATGTGTACGACAAATAGGGATATATCAATACACTGCAAAAAATGGCATAGAAAAAACTGTTCCAGCAGTTTTAATTGAATAACATTTTAGACTTTACCGAACATAAATTAGAAATCATTTGCATATACAAAGTTGAGCCTTAGTCTGTTCGTGACAATGGAGCAGTATTACGTTATCCACTTGGTGGAAAAAGACCAAGACCTACCGACAGCCGTTGGACTTCTGGGAAAAAGTAAACAACAAAACAGGCTATTTAGAAATCGTATCCATCCCTATTCATAGAATAGCTGTAACTGCCTTTCATGATCTTCGCTGAAGATGCCATTTTCACTAGTCTTAGTGCAGCAGCCAATATGGTCTTAGGAAGAAATTCAAATGGTTTTACCAAATGGGTAAATAAAAAAGGAGAAACATTTAGGGAAGTTCAAGAGAAATTAAATATCTAACCCCTCTTAAGGAGAATGACTGAATTCCAAATAAATGACCCCAGTTTAGAGTCTCAATGGAGGGCTTTAATTCTATTTGGAAAGAATTCAGCGACCTACAAATTTGCCTTTGCAAAAAGTCTTTTAGAGCTGATTGAAAAGGAAACCACATCTATTTCATTAAAAGAATTAGCCAGACCATTTTCTCGCAACATTACAGAACATTTAAAACAAAGCGATAAACAAGGGAATTCTAGTTCAAGCAAATTTTTAAACTATTGTAGGGAATACAACAATGGAATGATTGATGAAGCCCAACTACTTTTTCAGACCGAAAGATTAGGCTTCGTCAATGTAGTTGACGCATTTCAAAATATGAATGGTGGGCAAATTCCAAACTTGTTTTACGAAAAAGACTTTTCAAAGGGGAATAAAAGAATTGTTATAAAAGACCACTTACTTAATCTTAAAGAAAGTTTTCACTTTGAAAACTTTGAATACGAAACAGAAGCAAGGTGGAAATTAGTCGAAACTGCTTGGAATCTGAAAATAAATCCAAATCTGCTAGAGGTAAAGTATGATGAAGACTCTTCTCTTTTCTTTCTCGAGAACGACTTGATGAGAAGAGTTGATATTACCTCCGTAAGAGATTCACTAAATGGGTACCAAAAAGGGAAATGTTTCTATAGTTTCCTAGATATTTCTGTAATACAAGGAAGTCCAGATATTTGCCATGTTGATCATTTTCTTCCCCATGTTAATAAGCAAATACATGCGGAAAATGGAGCAAATATCAACGGTGTTTGGAATTTGGTTCTTGCACATTCATCTATGAACAGCACTAAGGAAAAAGGCGCAAAAGTTCCAGATCGTAAATACTTACAAAGACTTTTTAATAGAAATGAGTTTTATATAAGCAGTAAACATCCCTTGGCTGAAACTATTATTAACCAAACGGGAAAAACAAAAGAACAAAGACGTTCTTTTTTAGAAAAACAATACAATCTAGCTTTAGAGAATTCAATTGTAACTTGGACACCTAGTGAAGAACTTGAAGGGACATTTTAATGAGTGTGTTTTCCAAAATATCCGAAGAAAAGAAGATTTACTCAGGTAAATTTTTCTTTATGATTTATGATAGATACCCTGTATCGCCAGGTCATATTCTGATTATTTCAGATGAAGAAAAGAGTGACTATTTTTCTTTAAGCAAGGAAGAACAAAGTGAATTAACCTCCCTTATTAATCTTGCGAAAGAAATTATTGAAAAGGACCGAAAACCAAATGGGTATAATATCGGAATGAATTGTGGGACAGCTGCTGGGCAAACTGTTATGCATTTTCATTGTCATGTTATTCCTAGATACAAGGGAGATATGGATGATCCAAGAGGAGGAATCCGACATTGTATAAAGGGCAAAGGATACTATTAATCCCCCCACCTAGGTGTAGATTGTATCTACTCCTTCCTATCCTTACAAATTTGAAATTTTTCTAAAATACTACTGAAAGTCACTCCCTCTCTCTGATATACTATTACTTTTTAAAAACGGGAAGGGGGGAATTATTTGAATGACAAGGACTAAAACTTAAAATTCTTCTGACACTAATCGACTATCCATGTTGAATCCTATATCATTATTTATTCTCATTATCGCTAAACTTGAGAACCTCTTAACAAATAAAGAATCGAGAATTGACAAAATTTCTCGACTTCTGGTTAATTAAAAATGATTGGAATATGCTTGCATTAAAAGAGATTATTCAATTAAAAAAAGACCTTGAATCTGATTGCATTTCTTTAGAAAAAGCAAAGGGTTTATTCTGGGAACAGAATAAAAAAGGAAAAGAATCTTGGCGTTCAAAAGACTGGCAAGAAAGGCGTAAAAATTTCATTAAGGATAATTGTCAGATTTGTGGTAGTACAGATAAACTCACTTTACAGCATCTTTCCCATCCCAAAAAATACAATGAATACGAAAACTTAATCATCAGGGAGTATACAGAATCTCATATCAGCAATACTGATGTATTTGACAAAAATAAATTTAGGGAGCACGTTATAAATGACTTCGACTACAAAGCTGCTCCTCTCTGCCCAAAATGTTTCAGCAGGAAACCAAACGTAAGGATGAAGAAGTCACCTAAGTATCTGTGTACATCCTGTCATTATGAATTCGATGAAACAGTTTCTAGATCAGTTGAAGAATTGATTGACATATTTTTCAAGGATATAGATTCAGCTGATACAAGGGATAAATGTTTTGTTTCTAGAAATCAGTGGAAAAACCGTCAAAATCTTTTTAACATAAAATACTACTTCCAAAGGGATGAGGCCAAAAATAGGAATGCCAAGAAAATTGAACGCGAAGCATTTTTGCTCTATCTAGATGATCAGATTAAATACCTTTCCTTTGAGGATACTATTACAGCCTGTAATAGATGTGCATTCAATTTTGATATAAATAAAATGGATCTGTGTCCAAGTTGTAAGAAAAACTATAAAGGAATTCAATATCAAACATGCATTCAATGCTTGCCAGAAGAAAAACGAAAAGCAACCTTAGAAAAAATTGATCTTGCAAATCAAATGTACGAATTACACAAAAGGCTAGGCATTGATTGAAAAACACGTAATCCTATTAGGCGAAAATGCATCTACACCTTACCCTAATACCGAGCCTCCTCTACTTTTTTATTCCACCCTCTTCCTAGCCCCCTCCACGACTATTCCCTTCCAACCCATTCGGGCATCATAAGTTCCTGCTTCATTTTTAACAAACTCAAAGGACTCCCGGGACTTGGGGTCTTCAAAAAATACCGTGGGCGATTCTGCCTGAAGTCTTCCAATAATCTCCCCTTCCTGCAGGATCACTAATCCACCATCTTGGATTGCCACTTCCAGCACCAAGCCATCAAAGTCGGGAAAGACGTAGGAACCCACATAGTTTTCTAAAACAGATTCCTCCACTTCCATAGCCTTTCGGTTGATTTCCTCGGGATAGTCTACCGGTTCGGACTTCATCATCTTGGCCAGGTCCTCAACAGCTTGGAAAAAGGGCATTTCATCATAATTGGCCAAGAGCACAAAGCCAAAATCTTGGTTTAAATCCCTGTAAACTTGCGCCCGAATACCTCGGGAACCCCCATCTTTTTGAATGATTCCTTTATGCTGCAAGGCGCTGGCAAAGGGCTGTTGGGATATGGAATCCAAGAACTTCTTTAAATCAGCCGTGGTCGAAAACAATCGGGCCGTACGGAACTCATCCCGAGAAATATTGGGCACTTCCACCACCTTAGAATCCTTCAGCACATGGTTCTTGGCCAAATTGGTGATTTGCGCATCTTTGGTATAAAAATGGACTCCGCTATGGTCCATACGCAAGGGTACGAAGAGTTCCTCCACCACACATTGGGCAAAGGGCTTGCCGTGGATCTGGGCCACAATTTCATAAAGGAGTTCATAGCCAACATTGGAATATTGCACATCGCTGCCCGGTTCAAAAAGCAAGGGCTCTTTCTTGGCCAATGCGACGATTTCGGCCGGGCTCAGGTCGATTTCCTCTCCCTCCAAATTCGTTAACTCTCTCGGCAATCCGGAGCGATGATCCAAGAGCATTTGCAGGGTAATTTGGTCTCCTTGGGGAAAACCCTCGAAAAAATCATCCAGGGTCTGATCCATGGACAACTTACCCTGCGATTCCAATTGCACCAGCAAATAATGGGTCATCAGTTTTGAAACAGAGTGGATATCGAATTGAGATTCCGTAGTTACAAATAAAGAACTGGTATCTCCCTGAAGATTGTAAGCTTGATGCAGGATCACTTCATCCCCTTGGTAGGCCAGAACGACCCCATTGAACTGCTTTAAGGCTGTCAGTTTGGAAAAATAGGTGTCCACTGAATCCCGCATTCCAGACCATTCGGAGACTAGCACTTTGTCTTCAAGCGTATTTCGCTGCCCGCAGGCCATGCCCATCAACAGTATAAAAAGAATTCCTATGTACCGCATATGCTTAAATTTTGTGCAAAGAAGGGGCCTGCTTCGCAGATAAAATTGTAAAAATGGAAACCTACACATGCCGCAGCATAAATTCGGGCAACTTATTGAAAAAATGCAGGGGCTGAACCCCGCAAACTTTCTTGAAATCATTGATAAAATGGGGTTGGTCAAAATAGCCGTACAAATACCCCAATTCGGTCAAGGAAATTTCAGGATGGCTTGCCTTGTACTTGACCAAATCCAAAATGCGGACGGTAATGATGAATTTTTTCAAGGAATAGAGCACCTCTTTCCTGAAGACCTTGCCCAAATATTGGCGGGAGCGCCCAAATTGGTTACTGATTTCGTTTACCGAAACCTTGCCCTGCTTTTCATAAATGTATTCACAGATTTCCCGAGCCAGGGTCATCGACAGAGGTCCCTCCACCGTATGTTCCTGCATAAAGGCCTCTGCCAAACGGAAGCGTTCTGCCAGGGAAGTTGCAGCAAACAAGGCTTTCCATAATTCACCCAGCTCTTGGTCTTCGATATCGAGGATCCCCTTCCCTTTTAACTCAGAAAAAAAATGTCCATTGGCCCAAGGTTGCACCTTAATGGTAAAGAAGGTAAGCTCTCCCTCCACTTCAATACGATAAGGTGGCTGCAAATCATGGATGGTAAAGACTTTGTGATGGATGGGCAAAACCGTGGCTTTTGGGCCAAAGCATAAGGCACCCTTGGCCTCTTTGAAAAAGACCAAATCATAGCAGCAATCATCGATTACCGGAATGCTACGCACTCCAGAACCTCTTTCCATGTGGATGTAATAGCACTCCTTAAAAAGGGCATTGAAGGGTTCTTCTGGATGATAATTTTGAATGACCAAAGCGGCGATCTTGGAGTTCTGCTTTAAAAATACCGAAAGTTGCCCAATTCAATGCCTCTCCTTCACTTGGTAAGGCTTCCATTGATTACAAGCAATTGAAAGTCAGTTTGATGGTTTTGGTTTTGAACCACATAGAAATATAGCGGGCAAATTTTTTTATTTAAAAAAATCTCCCAGATTCTACCCCCCTAATTTTTCCTGTCCTGAATAGAAATACCTTGATTTACCATTTTCTTATATTGAGAAATGAAAAAGTTCCTCTTTCTCCTAGTTTTCTTCCTGCTTTTCTATCGTGGATTTGCTCAGCGTGATAATCGCCCGAATATCATTTTTATTCTAACCGATGATCAGCGATGGGATGCCTTGGGTTTTGCGGGAAATCCAATCATCCAAACCCCTGAAATGGATGCCCTAGCCAAGGAAGGGACTTTCTTTGAAAACGCCTTTGTCACTACTCCAATCTGTGCGGCAAGTCGGGCGAGTATCCTGACAGGATTGTATGAGCGAACCCATGGCTATACCTTTGGTCAAGGGGAGATCGATCAGGCATTTATGGATCAATCCTACCCCTTAGAGCTGAGAAAAGCCGGCTATTTCACAGGTTTCTTTGGGAAGTTTGGGGTCAATTTTTCCGGATTCTCATCGCTTTCTGATGTGGGTGAAAGCTATGATCGAAACGGAAATTTTACGGATCGAAGAGGGTATTTTTTTAAAACCCTTGATACCGATACGGTCCATCTCAGCAGATATACCGGTCAGCAAGCGATAGACTTTATCAAAAATACTCCTCCGGATAAACCGTTTATGCTATCGCTAAGCTTTAGCGCACCCCATGCGCATGATCCTGCTGAGCTGCAGTATTTCTGGTCGGAGGAATTTGATGAGTTGTACGAAGACATCGAAATTCCTGCCCCCATGCTGGGGGATGAAGGATATTTTTTGGATCAACCCGAGGATGTACGAACCGGTGAAAACCGCACCCGTTGGCGTTGGCGATATGATACGCCAGAAAAATACCAACATAGCGTCAAAGGGTATTACCGAATGATCTCAGAAGTGGATGCAGAGATTGGGAAAATCAGAAAGACCCTGGAAAAGCAAGGCTTGGCAAAAAACACCATAATCATTTTGATGGGGGATAATGGATATTTTCTCGGTGAAAGACAGCTTGCAGGAAAGTGGTTGATGTATGAAAATTCGCTTCGAGTTCCCTTGATCATTTATGATCCAAGAAAGGAAGGAGGCAAACGCATAAAAGAATTGGCCCTGAATATTGATGTACCTGCCACGATTTTGGATTTGGCTAGCGCCGAAATACCCAAATCCTGGCAAGGTGTCCCGCTTCATGCTCCTGAGCTGAGCAAGAGAAAATCCATATTGGTGGAGCATCTTTGGCAGATTCCCATCATTCCGCCGAGTGAGGGTATTCGAACGGATCGCTGGAAATACTTCCGCTATATCAATCATCCCGAACAGGAAGAACTCTATGATCTAAGGGAAGATGTTCTGGAAAAAAGAAATTTAGCAGGGGACCCAGCTTATCAGGAGGTTTTGCTCAAATTGAGAAGTCAACTAGAAGGAATGATAAATACTCGGTTAGAGGACAGGAAAAAGTTACTTACAGGGTTCAGGTCTTCAAATAATACATATCCCAAATCCCTCGATTTTTGATCTCCACACTGCCCCGGTACTCGCATTCAAATTCATCCTTGATGATCTCATAGGTAGTCCCTGAAATATTGATCTTTCCTTCTTCTGAATTGCTTTCCATTCGGGAAGCGATGTTGACCGTATCCCCCCAGATATCGTACTGCCACTTTTTCACCCCTACAATACCGGCAACAATAGGGCCTGTATGGATTCCTATCCGCATTTCAAATTGCACAATTCCGGCTGGCTTTGGCTTTTTAATTAAGGCCATCATTTCGATTGCGGCTTGGACCACATCAAAGGCATGCCGTTCGGTTTCAGTAGGTAGCCCACCGGCACACATGTAAGAATCCCCGATGGTTTTGATCTTTTCCAGCCCATACTTATCCACAATCACATCAAACTCCTTGAAATAGTAGTCTATGCTTTCGACTAATTGTTCTGGAGCTATTTGTTCGGCTAGGGTAGAAAAACTCTTGAAATCTGTAAAGAGTACCGTCGCAGAATTGAAGCGATGTGCCTTTACTTTTCCATAGACCTTTAACTCATCCGCAATTTCCTCCGGGAGAATATTGAGTAAGAGTTCGTCAGAGCGATTTTTCTCCTCCTCTATAATTTTTTTCGTCTTGTTTTCAAATTGGAAACGTCTATAGGAACCTATAGCTAACAAAGCCACTAAAATGAGCATCAACAAGACCCCATAAAGTAGCAAAGTCTGGCGCTTGGCTCGAAGAGTGGCGATGGTCGCGGCACTTTCTAGTAGATCTACTTCGGCCTGTTTTTGGGATACCTCATAATCGGTACGCAGATTGGCCATTTCCTGTACGGCTTGGATATTATTGACACTGTCCCGATACTGAATATGCCTTTTGTAAGCCTCCAACGCTTTGGCCGAATTGTTCAAACCTTCATAAATAGTGGAGAGGAGAAGGTTGGCTTCACTGATCTGGTCTTTCAACCCATATTTACTTGCGAGATCAAGGCTCCGGAGGGCATAAGGCAAAGCAGATTGGCTATCTCCTTTCTCCAAATAAATATTGGACAAATAGTTCAGATAGTCGGATATGGCATAGTAATCCTCGTACTTTTCAAGAATCTCAATCGCTTGATTGATCTCTTTTTCGGAAGTTATTTTGTCTCCATTCTCCGCATAAATCATCCCTAGATTCCCCAAGCAATAGGCCTGTCCCAATTCAAAATTTACCTTTTTAAAAATAAGTTGGGCCCGTTCTATAAAAAGCAAGGCAGAATCAAGCTTTCCCAATTTCAAGTACTCATCCCCTGCATTGAAGATGGCCGAGCCAAGCGCGGTGGAATCGTTTTCCTGCTCCAGGATTTCAATTCCTTTTCGGTAATAAATTGCCGCATTTTGACTGTTTTCGCTGACAGAATAGGTGTCAGCGATCGTTATATAAGCTCCGCCCTGCGCTTCCATGGACCCTGACTTTTGGGCATACTTCAGCGATTCTAAAAAATATTCAAGGGCCTTGGATAAGTCCCCCTTGAATTTGTAGGAATAGCCAATCATCGTATTGGCACTGGAAATATGGTTATCAAGGGAATCTCGCAGGGCTTTTTCCAAGTAGATTTCCCCATATTTCAATAGGCTATCCGGATTGGTCTCATATACCATGAAGCTAGCCAAGTAGTCTAGGCTTTCTTCCCCACTTGCGAAATATAAATCCTTGATGCTGTCAGCTTTAGTACGTATATGACTAGACTCCTCCACAGACTGTGCAAGTGCCAGATTAAAAATCGAAAAGTACAGAAAAAAGAAAACTAGATTTTTCAAGTTTAACTGCGCGCTTTTAAGGCATTTAGAGTAGTCCAAGCTAATTTTTAATCAGTTTCTACCTAACAGGTAACAATCAACTCACTCCCGTTTTTTTTCCAAAAATCCAGGTTAAAGTTAATTTCTGCACCGATATGACTAGATCAAAAGATTGGTTAGGGATTGGTGGTAATTCTGATCTTAGGATCCAATACAAAGGTACGCGTCTCTCCGGTGGTCTGAGATCTAATAGTGAAGCGAATGGTATATTTCACCGAGCCATCCGGTGTATTATCCTCCACCTTGACTTTGGCTTTCCTGCCACCTCCCGGGATTGGATTCTGCGCAAATGCTGCAACATTTCCAGTCCAGGGGAAGTCTAAAAATTTTACCTGATAATTATCTTGGTGGGGACCAACATCAAAAATTTCCCAATTGACGAATTTGGAAGGGTAGGCCACTGATTCGAAGTCTGAAGGTCTTCCATTACCGCTTCTACCATTGTTATTATCTGAAAGCTGAGAGTTCTCCTCTACACTTCCTCCATGAAAGATAGCTTCTGCATTAATTTTAAAATTAATCGTGATATCCTTTGCCCGCTGGCTAAAAGCATTGGTTGACCCTAAAAACAGAAGGATGAGTACCGTGAGTAAAAAGCTGTTCTTTTTCATAGGTTTATAATTGATTTTGGAAAGTCACATGGAATCTCGCAGGTATTCCCG
>JABXHZ010000269.1 GCA_013373335.1 Cyclobacteriaceae bacterium
GGCTTGGAAGCTTCTGTTAGAATGAAAAATCAGGATGACTTCCTCAATGAAGAAGTGGACGTGATCGTAGCCACCATCGCTTTTGGGATGGGCATCGATAAGCCGGATGTACGGTATGTCATTCACTATGATGTACCCAAATCTCTCGAAGGTTATTATCAAGAAACCGGCCGGGCAGGAAGGGATGGTTTGGAAGGCCATTGCTTGATGTTCTATCGTTACGAAGACATTATCAAGTTGGATAAATTCAACAAGGACAAGGCGGTCACCGAACGTGAAAATGCTAAAATCCTTTTGCAGGAAATGGCTGCCTATGCCGAAACCGGAGTTTGTAGAAGGAAGTTTATTCTCAATTATTTCGGAGAAACAATGGAGGAAGATTGTGGCTATTGCGACAATTGTAAGCGAGAAAGAGAGACTTTCGATGGAATGGAGCCATTGCAAACAGTCCTTGAAGCCGTAAAACAAACCCAGGAACGATTTGGCTTGGACCATTTGGTGAATGTCATTACTGGAGAGTCAAATGATTACATCGAAAGCTATAAGCATAATGAGCTACCTGTCTACGGAAAAGGGAAAAAAGAATCTTCTAAAACTTGGACCTCGGTTATTCGTCAGGCTTTGGTAATAAATTTTCTAGAAAAGGATATCGAAAATTATGGCGTCCTAAAAATCACTCCGAAAGGCTTTGATTTTCTCGAGAATCCATATGAAGTCGATCTTTATAAGGATCATGATTATGAACATGAGATTCAAAATGCCCAACCTGAACTGGATGTTTCTGCCGGAGGCGTGGCTTACGATGAAAAACTCTTTGAATTACTAAAGGCTGAGCGGAAAAAAGTAGCTAGATCAAAAGGGCTACCCCCTTATGTGATTTTCCAAGATCCTTCGCTGGAAGAAATGGCAACCCTTTACCCTACCACTCGGGAAGAGTTAGCCCAAATCAATGGAGTGGGAATGGGAAAAGTCGCTAAATTTGGAGCACCTTTCCTCAAACTCATTGCGAATTACGTAGAGGAGAATGAGATTGAAACGGCATCTGAGGTAGTTGTAAAAACGGCCGGAGCACGATCGAAGGTAAAAATTTCCATCATTCAACAAATTGATCGGAAAATTGATCTGGATGAAATTGCCGACAATCTCAACCTGAGTATGGATGAATTGCTTCAAGAAATTGAGCAGATTATCTACTCCGGTACCAAACTAAATATCGATTACTACATTCATCACATCATGGATGAGGAACGTGAAGAGATCGTTCATGATTATTTTATGAATGCAGAAAGCGACAACATTCAAGCTGCATTAGAGGAACTTGAAGATGAGGACTTCGCTGAAGACGAGCTGCGAGTCTATCGTATTAAGTTTATCTCTGATCATGCTAATTAAATCGAAGTAATTAAATGAATATACTATTGCTTGGAAGCGGAGGACGTGAACATGCCTTCGCTTGGAAGATTGTACAAAGTCCAAAATGCGACCAACTTTTTGTCGCGCCTGGAAATGCCGGTACAGCATCAATCGCTACCAACTTATCCATAGGCGTTGCTGACTTTGAAAAAATCAAATCAGCCATTTTAAATCATCAAATTGACCTCGTTGTAGTCGGCCCGGAAGAGCCCCTTGTAAAGGGTTTGGTCGATTATTTGGCCAATGAGGAATCAACTCGAACCATTCCTGTGGTTGGTCCATCTAAATTGGGAGCGACCTTGGAGGGTAGTAAAGATTTTTCAAAACGGTTCATGCAGCGGCATCAGATTCCTACCGCAGCTTATGAAACTTTTGACGCCAATCAACTTGAACAAGGGCTGGCTTATCTAGAGAAACAAAGCCTCCCGATTGTACTTAAAGCAGACGGATTGGCTGCTGGAAAGGGTGTTTTAATCTGCCAAACCTTGGAGGAGGCAAAAAATTCCCTTAAGGAAATGCTCTTGGATCAAAAATTTGGAGAAGCTTCTGCAAAAGTAGTCGTGGAAGAATTTTTGACTGGAATCGAGCTATCTGTTTTTGTAGCAACGGACGGGAAAAGTTATAAAATCCTTCCGGAAGCAAAGGATTACAAGAGGATTGGAGAAGGTGATACGGGATTGAATACCGGGGGTATGGGAGCAGTAAGTCCGGTTATTTTTGCCGACAGTGACTTCATGACAAAAGTAGAAGATCGAATTGTCAGACCCACAGTAGCAGGACTGGCCGCAGAAGATATTCCTTATAAGGGTTTTCTGTTTATCGGTTTGATGAATAAAAACGGAGACCCTTATGTGATTGAATACAACGTCCGAATGGGTGATCCGGAAACCGAAGCTGTTTTGCCTCGAATTGAAAGTGATTTTGTGGACTTACTTTGGGCAATCGCAACTGAAAATCTCAAAGATTACCATTTGGAAATTTTACCGGATTACGCCACTACGGTCGTAATGGTGAGTGGAGGCTATCCTGGAAGTTATCAAAAAGGCTTTGTAATTTCCCTCCCCTCCGATGAAGAAAATACCACGATTTTCCATGCTGGAACCGGGAGAAATGAAACCGGAGATTTGACCAACCAAGGTGGAAGGGTATTGGCGATTACGGGTCGTGGAAAAAATCTTGAAGAATCTTTGCAACGGACCTTTGCAACAGTTGAAAAAGTAAGTTGGAAAGACCACTATTATCGAAAGGATATCGGACAGGATATTCTCAAATTAATTAAATAAACCCAAATCAAATCAGGACCTAGTCCTGTAGAAATATATGTCAGGATGTAGTAGCTGCTCCACCTCCACAGGAGGTACCGGAGGATGCCAAAATAACGGAACCTGCGGCACGAGCGATTGTAATAAAATGAATTCCTTTGACTGGTTGGCCCATATGGGGATTCCCGAAGTGGACAACTTTGACATTGTTGAAGTCAAATTCAAAGGAGGTCGAAAGGAATACTTCAGAAATGTAGACTATCTGGATCTCCACACTGGAGATCCCGTAGTAGTTGATGTCCCTAGTGGACACCATATCGGCTATGTCTCCCTACAGGGTGAATTGGTTCGCTTGCAAATGCAAAAACGAAAAATTCGGGATGATGATAACATTACCCGGATTTATCGCATTGCCAATCAAAAAGACCTGGAGAAATGGGAAGAAGCCAAAAACAGGGAAATCCCTTCGCTTTACCGTTGTCGACAAATCATTCAAGAATTAGGGCTTAAAATGAAGCTCTCGGACGTGGAATACCAAGCAGATAATAGCAAGGCTACTTTTTATTACTCTGCTGATGAGCGGGTGGATTTTCGAGAATTAATCAAAATTTTAGCAGGTGAATTCCGTATTCGGGTAGAAATGCGCCAAATCAGCCTTCGACAAGAAGCTGGAAGATTGGGCGGCATCGGAGTTTGTGGACGGGAATTGTGCTGTTCTACCTGGTTGGTGGACTTCAAAAATGTAAGTACCTCTGCAGCCCGATATCAAAACCTCAGTCTAAATCCATCCAAACTAAGTGGGCAATGTGGGCGTTTGAAATGCTGCTTGAATTACGAATTGGATACCTACATCGAGGCTATTAAAAACATCCCATCCGTCGAAAAGCCCCTTCAAACTGAACAAGGTCCTGCCAAGCTTCAGAAGACTGATATTTTCCGCCGATTAATGTGGTTTAGCTACAACAACGATAATGATTGGCATAGCATCAGTTGTGACCGCGTCGTGGAAATTTTGGGAATCAATGGCCAAGGAGGAAAAGTATTCAACCTTCATGTGAATGAATCCACTGAGTTGGAAGACATGGCTGCGCA
>JABXHZ010000023.1 GCA_013373335.1 Cyclobacteriaceae bacterium
AGGTTTTTTTATGGAAGGAAAATCATAGTCATTGACACATTAGGCCTGAATCAGCCACAATACATAAGCATAGACGAAATATCTCAGTATCCTGAATAAACTGTAGCTGTAATATTTTCTTCTTTCCAAACCTGCTGCTCCACCCAATAAGGAAATCAAAGAAAAAGGAAGCGGGCTAATGGAGGCCACAATCACCATAAAAGCCCCATATCTCTTGAACAAATCCAAGTACTTTTGAATATACTTATTGCTGGATTTCAGAATCTTGCTTCTGTGATTGATAAAAAGCCCAAGGTTAAAATTCAAATATCCTGCAGCATAAGAAATGACCGAAAGGAGTCCGATGCTCCAAAAATAAGGACCTATCCAGCCTGTTTCTAGAGACCATAGCATGAAAATTTCAGGCGGAATGATCCCAAACAAGATTTCGGACCCAACAAATATGGACATTACCAAGTAGGGATTGTTATAAATAGTCCCAAACCATTCCAACCGTTCCTGTTCAGAAAGGGATTTTCTAATCAGAAAAAACAAAACGATCAAAATGCCCAAATACAGGAAGCCTTTGAGTAAGTTTTTAAGGAGGAATCTCCCCTTTTCACCAAGAAGAGGCTTATTTTTATCTAAATCCAATTTGTTGTTTCGGGCTATTTAATTTTTACCACAAATGATGAACCTCTGGCCGGATATAAGTATTGTAAACTTCTTCCACAAGCTCCATTTGTCCTATAGTCAATTCCGGCAGCTCTGCAGCGGATAAATTACGAATCACTTGATCAAGCTTTGAAGCACCTGGAATCACGGTACTGACTTCTTTGAACATGAGCACCCATTTCAAGGCAAAAGCAGCCAAATCTTCACCAAAAACTTCCTTCAACTTCTCAATTGCAGGAAAAGCATTTTCAAGCGGGACTCCTGAAAAAGTCTCCCCCTTATCAAAAGCAGCTCCCTCTCTATTGAAATGCCGATGATCTTCCTTTCCGAAAGTCGTATCGGGTGTAATTCTCCCCGTCAGTAAACCAGAGGCTAAAGGAACCCGAACAATTACTCCTACATCATTAACCTGGGCATGTTTGAAAAAGACTTCAGCGGGACGCTGACGAAAAATATTGAAGATAATCTGAACCGTCGAGACAATATCATACTTCATGGCGGTCATTGCTTCATTGATTTTTTCAACACTTACGCCCATCGCGGCGATTTTTCCTTCTCGCTGCAAATCTTCAAATAGCCCAAAGATTTCATCCCGTAAATAGACAGGAGTAGGTGGACAATGCAATTGGATCAAATCCAAACGCTCTAAGCCAGTGTTTTTCAAACTATCCTCTACAAACTTCCGTAAGATTTCTGGGGTATAACCTTCATTAGTATGAGGCTGAATCCTTCTGCCGCACTTAGTGGCAACATAGATTTTTTCGGATCTTTCCCTGACAGCTTTTCCTACAGCTTCCTCACTTAATCCGGCATCATAAACATCTGCGGTATCTACAAAATTCACCCCTTTATCAAAGGCCCCGTGTAAGATTTTGGAAGCAACCTGAGCGTCAAAGGGCTTCCCCCAACCACCTCCTACTTGCCATGTTCCTAAACTTATTTCGGATACATTCCAACCAGTTTTCCCCAGTCTTCTATACTTCATTGCTTTGATTATTGAATTTTAAGAATCCCTAAATTACTATTTCATCGCATTTAATCGAACCCATTTAAAATTGAAGGTTCATTTTCAAATCTCCTAAATTAGAATCTCTATATTTAACTTTCTTAACCTTAGATCCTAAGGACATGAACAAACGAAGGAACTTCTTAAAAACAGTTACAGCAGCCTCTGCGGCCGCTTTCTTACCAATCACCTCAATTGCAAAGGATATGAAAAATCAAAAAATGATTCACCAGGTTTTCTTCTGGCTACATGATGCAAAAGACACTAATGAATTTTTAACCAAAGCAGTACCCATGCTTGGCCAATGCAAAACAGTTGGAAATTTTATTCCAGGTACTCCAGCTGCCACAGAAGCCCGAGATGTGGTGGATCATTCGTGGCATGTATCCTGCACTTTGTTTTTTGATAGTTTGGAAGACCAGGCGGCTTACCAAACTGATCCTCTCCACCTCGAATTCATAGAGAAGTATTCTTCCATGTGGAAGACCGTCAAAGTCTATGACATCGCGATTTAAAATCAATTCGATCTCTTTTCCGTTTTGATACTTAAAAAGCTGCCTATGAAAAATCTCAAATGGGTTTTTGGGTTATTCGTTTTAGGTTTTTGGTCCTGCGATCCTGCGGAAGAACCTTCGCCTCAACCTCAATCGAATACTGTTAGAGAAGCTATTTTCTCAACAATGAAAGAATGGTACTATTGGAATATGGAGCTTCCCACGAATGTCAATACGGGAAATTACACATCCAATGAAGAATTCCTTGACGCCATTATATTCAAGCCTCTGGATCGGTTTTCTTATATAACCACTCAGGAGGCCTTCCAAAATGCCTTTGTGGGAAGAAATGCAGGACATGGCTTTGGTTTTGGATTTGATGCTGAAGAAAGGCTTTATTTGACTTTTGTATTTGAAGAGTCTCCAGCAGGGAAAGACGGATGGCAGCGAGGATGGGAAATTATTGAGATCAACGGAAAACCACTTTCCGATTACAAATCCGGAAATAGTTATGATTTTCAACTAGGTCCGCCTGAGGCAGGAATAACCAATTCTTTTACCTTCCGGCTTCCTGATGGAAGTATCACGACCCGGACCAATATTAAGGCGGAGTACCAATCCAATTCAGTACTACACCAGCAAGTTTTCGAGTTAGAAGACAAAAAAGTGGGTTATTGGGTATATCAAAGCTTTAAAGCTACTCCAGACGTCACCCC
>JABXHZ010000395.1 GCA_013373335.1 Cyclobacteriaceae bacterium
CATATGAAAGGAAAAGCGCTGAGGGAATTTGAGGCCCACAGAAAAGAGGAAAATCATTTCCCTGATCCTTTGATTGAAGAAAGCTCCGAATTGGGGTATTGCTTTCTTTCTATTGGTGAAGGTGGGCTGGGGATCACTCGCTATAAAGCGATCAAGGAAGAGGAGTTAAACTTATTCAAGCGCTTCCATATGGTTTTTTCCTTGGCCTATCAGCGATTCATCGATATCCAAAAAGCAGAAGCACAGGCACGGGAGGCGCAGATCGAAGTAGCACTAGAAAGAGCCCGTACCCAAAGTATGCTGATGCAGCATTCGGACGAGATCAAAACCATTTCCAACACTTTCCATCAGCAATTATTAGAATTGGGAATCCCTTCTGAGTTTTCTTATGTCTGGCTCCCGGATGAATCAAACCAAGAACATCAATTTTGGGCGAGTTGGTCCGAAACCGAAAATGGAAAAACACTCTTTAAAAGCAAACAGATCACCTATCCACTTGATAAATCAGAACCCTATACCAAAGCTTGTTTTGACGCCTGGGCCCAACCCGAAATTATCCTGGAAGAATTCATTGCTCCAGATCAGGTTGAAGGATTTTTTGAGGTATGGAAAGAATTACTGGATGGAGCAAAAAAACTCAAAGCAGAATTATTTCCTGAAGGAATCTTCTACTCAGAAGCATACATGCGCTATGGATGTTTCGGGATCAATATCCGACGAAAACTAACTGAAGAGGAAAAAACCATTCTAAAGCGGTTCTCCACTGAATTTGAAAGAGCATACACCCGTTTCCTGGATCTAAAAAAAGCAGAAGAACAAGCAAGAAACGCACAAATTGAGGCAGCTCTTGAACGGGTTCGAGCCAGATCCATGGCCATGCATTCAAGTTCCGAACTTGCTGATACTGCATTGGTAGTTTTCCAAGAATTGAATAAGCTGGGAATCGATTCTGTACGAGTAGGTATTGCTTTGGTAGATTTAGATCAGGGTCAGGCAGAGCTTTGGCTTGTCACTGAGAAAGATGGAAAAGCTGAAACCAAAATTCTAGGAAAGGCAAATAGCGAGCAACATGAATTTTACAAAAACTATATAGAAGCAGCCCGACAAAAGAAAGACTACTTTTTCGCTGAAATGGAAGGTAAGGAGCTGAAAGAATATTACGAAGTTGCAACAAAGGCTTTGAATGTACCTAAACCTGAAGTTTTTCCTGATCGCGAATTCTATTATAGTTTCTTCTTCAATGAAGGTTCAATAAACATCATTGCTAGACAAGAGCTTAATCCAGAGGAGCAAACTATTGGACTCCGCTTCGCCAAGGTTTTTGGATTAATCTATAGGCGCTTTCTCGACCTCCAAAAAGCAGAAGCACAAGCAAGGGAAGCAGAAATTGAATCTTCACTGGACCGTATCAGAGCCCGGACTATGGCCATGCAATCCAGTGATGAGCTATTACCCACTTCTGCATTTATTTTGAAGGAACTGAGAGGATTAGGGCAAGGAGACGATCAGAGCCTTTTGGGCGTCAGCTTGATAGATGAAGAAAAAAATCAATTCATTTCTTACATATCAGATTCGGGCGGACCAGTCATTAGAGACCAAATGGCATTGCCCCTAAACCACCACCCCTTTATTCATGAATTATATAATGCTTGGAAAAAAGCAAAAGAAAACAATTCTGCACCCCAATTCTTGAGCAGGACACTTTCGAAGGAAAAATTCGAGGAATGGGTCAATCAATTGATTTTGTATAACAAGGGGGAACATCCTGATGCATTTGTTCCTGATGAAGTATTAAAGTTAACCCAATTGAATCTACCTCAGTGGACTTTTGAAGATGCTTTCTATAAACAGGGGATTTTATTTTACCAGAACATCAACCCTATTTCCGATGAATTTAGGGACATTCTAGTTCGCTTTGCTAAGGTGTTCGAACAGACATACACCCGATTCCTTGATCTCCAAAAGGCTGAAGCACAGGCTAGAGAAGCACGTATCAACCTAGCCGTAGAGCGGGTACGTTCTCATGCGATGGCCATGCAGTCAACCTCTGACTTACTGGATGTCGTTGTGACCCTTCGCACCGAATTCATCAACCTTGGACATGAAGCACATTACTTCTGGCATATGCTCTGGAAGACTGATAAATATGAGAAAGCCATGACTTCCGGTGATGGTACTCGTATCGGTTTTGTAATGGAGTTACCCCGGTCTATACACTCGGAAATTCCACTCATTGACGAATGGGAAAAAGGGAATGCACCTACGGTCATCTACCCCATGAATGTAGATGCAGCCATTGATTATGTTCATAAAATGGTCTCCTTGGGGGACTTTAAACGAATTGATCCACAAGCACCTACAGATGATGATATTCGCCATATCGGAGGTCTTACCTTTATTATGGCTAGGACGACTCACGGCGAAATTGGGTATAGTCTACCTGGACCCGTTACCGATCCTCCGCAAGAAGCACTGGATATTCTTGTGCGTTTTGCAGGAGCCTTTGATCTCGCCCACCGTCGTTTCTTAGATCTGCAATTATCCGAGGCACAGGCAAGGGAAACACAAATCGAACTTTCATTGGAGCGAATTCGAGGTCAAGTTACCTCTATGAGAGAGTCCTCGGACCTCTTTGATATTGTAGTCAGTATGCGGAAGGAATTTGTCTCCTTGGGTCATGAAGCAGACTACTTCTGGCACATGAGCTGGCTGCCGGATTCCTACGAAATGTCCATGACTTCTGAAGATGGAAACCGGATTGGAATGGTGATTTCCCTGCCCAAATTGGTTCATGAAGAATTCCCCGATTTGATTAAATGGGAAAACGGTAAAAAGCCCACCTATATCATGGCACTCGATGCAGATGAGGCTTGGGCTTATCTGGAAAGCATGAATACCTATGGGCACTATGAACAGGCAGATCCAAATGCACCAAGCCAAGAAGACATCCAACAACTAGGAGGTCTAACATTTATTCTTGCACGAACCTCACATGGGGAAATTGGATTTAGCCTCGCAGGAAAAGTAAGCGATCCGCCTCAGGAATCCATTGATACCTTGGTTCGATTTGCAGGGGTATTTGATTTGGCTTACAAGCGATTCGAAGATCTGAAAAAAGCGGAAGCCCGAATAAGAGAAGAGAAGGTAAAAACTGCTTTGGAGAGGGTTCGCTCGAGGTCTCTTGCTATGCATCAATCCACCGAACTGCAAGATGTGATCAAAACCGTAAGCGATCAATTCAAAGAATTGGAAATAGACATTTCCGGTGGTGCCTTTATCGTAATCAACAAAGATCTGGAGGAGGGTTTTTACTGTTGGGGTGCAGGAGGTGTGGGTAATTATATCAGAAAAGTCATGGTGCCCTTTATTGATCTCCCGATCTATACTACGCTTTCGAACGGAATAAAAAACAGAGAGCCCTTCTTTACTGAGCTTTATGATGTCCAAGAAAAACACACTTTTTTTAGGCATCTCTTTAATCACGAGCAGTTTATAAACACCCCCATCCAAAGGCAAGAGTACCTGCTTTCCCTTTTTTCCGGTTACGCCAGATCCTGCGTGGTATCTGACAACACCAGTATTTTTATCATCAATCACGAAGGAAGGCCTTTTTCAGAAGAAGAAAATGAATTTCTAAAGCAAATGGGGAGGGTATTTGAGCAGGCTTATACCCGTTTTGTTGATCTGGAGAAAGCAGAGCTTCAGGCTCGCCTGATCAGTGAAGAGCGAGACAGATTGGAGATTGCCCTAAATGAACTTAAGACCACGCAGGCCCAATTGATCCAACAAGAAAAGTTGGCTTCACTTGGTCAGCTTACAGCAGGAATCGCACATGAAATCAAAAATCCACTAAACTTCGTCAACAACTTCTCGGACCTGAGTAAAGAATTGATTGAAGAGGTATTTGAAGAACTTGAAAATCTAGAAAACTCAGAAGCAAAAGAAGAAATCATCTCCATCCTGGAAGATGTACGAAGTAACCTCACCAAGGTACATGAACATGGGAGTCGAGCCGACCGCATCGTCAAATCCATGTTGCAGCATAGTCGTGCTTCCGAAAGCAAACGTGCTCCTCAACCTTTTAACTCCTTGGTGAAGGAATTTGTAAACCTTTCCTTCCATGGCATGCGCGCCAGTAAATCTCCTATCAATGTGGACATTGCATTGGACTTGGATCCCCAAATCGGTGAAGTCAGTTTGATTTCAGAAGACTTTTCCAGAGTAATCCTTAACCTCTGCAACAATGCCTTCGATGCCATACGGGATAAAATCCAAACTTCCTCCCCAGATTATCATCCTAAACTCACCATAAAATCGACAATGAAGAAGGGTCAGGTTTTACTAAGCATTGGAGATAATGGCCCCGGCATTCCTGATGAGATCAAGGATAAAATCCTTCAACCATTCTTTACTACAAAGAAGGGAACGGAAGGAACAGGTCTAGGACTCAGCATTACCCATGATATCATCAAAGCCCATGGAGGCGAATTGAATATTAATACTGAGATTGGAAAAGGCACTGCATTTCTCATCCAATTACCACAATCTTAATCTTTTTCCCATGAATCAGAAAAAGGAGCTGCTACTTAACCAAGCCTACCAAGAGTTCATAGATATCGGGCTAAATATCAAGCCAATTATGGACGAGTTAGACCATCTAATTGATCTAAACATCATGGGATTTGGTACTACGGAAGATGAGCGAATATTCTCTCGGAAAGATTTTATTGACCTAATCAAAAGACAAGAGGAACAGGCAATTGGATTAAAAATACAACACCACATCGAGCCCGTACATCGGAGAGTATTGGAAGGAGAAAATTCAGCAATCTATGTCGATGATTTGATTTTAAGGATAACCGCTGGCTCGGATCAAGTTGAAATGAAAATGCGCTTTTCCATGGTTCTTGAATACCAGGAAAGTAGGTGGATAGTGGTCCACTGGCATGGTTCCAAACCCGAAGAAGTTAAAAGTGAAGAAGATACCTGGGGAGTTGAAAATTGGAAACAAAAAGCAGAAGAACTTGAAAAGCTTGTGGCAGAAAAAACTTCCGATTTGGTCAAGAAAAACCGGGATCTTGAGATAGAAGCTGCATTAGAAAGAGTTAGATCCCGTTCTATGGCCATGTACCATAGCCAAGAACTCGAGGAAGTAGTTGGAGTAACTTTCAATCAACTTCAAAGCCTGAACCTTCCGGTAGATGGATGTCAATTGATCACTTTTGAAGACCAATCTCGGGACTTTCATTTTTGGTCTGCCACACCGGACATGACTTATCCTGTCCAAATCAATATTCCTTATTTCGATAACCCAGTATTTATCAGATTTTGGGAAGCCAAAGATGGTGGGGCCTCATTTACCAGTTTTAATCTGACCCGAGAAGAGACATTGGATTTTTACAATCATGTATACCATCATACCGATTTAGGGAGAACAGTCACAAAAGAAAGATGGAAAAAAATTCAATCCATAGAGCACGGCTTCAGAACCTCTTGGGGCATTCAAAAAAATACGGGGCTTTTCATCTTCAATTTTGACGACCATATTTTTACCCCTGAAGAAAATTCGATAATTGATCGCTTCGCCAAAGTTTTCGAGCAAGCCTACACCCGTTTCCTTGACCTGAAGAAAGCTGAAGCGCAGGCAAGGGAAGCGCAGATTGAAGCGGCATTGGAAAGGGTCCGAGCTAGGGCAATGGCTATGCATGACAGTAGCGAAATGCTGGAAGTAGCCGATGTTTTATTTCAGCAAATCAGGAGTTTGGGAGGAGAGCTGTGGGCCTGTGGAGTAGTAATTTGTAATGGAGACCAGAAAGATGATGAAGTATGGTTTGCAAATGAAAAAGGTGTCCTCCCTCCTATTGCCATGCCCCATACGGAAGAACCCACCCATCAGAGAATGTATGATGGCTGGAAAAACAAACTAGACTTATTTACACATTCCGCCGAAGGAGAAGAGTTACGGAAACATTATGAATACATGCTCTCCGTTGACTCTGCCAAACCCTTGTTTGAAAAGATCCAGGCTTCGGGCATGAGCTTTCCGAATTGGCAAAAATGGCATGCTGCCTATTTTTCTCGGGGGTACTTACTCATCATCACTCTTGAGCCCTATGAAGATGTGTCTATTTTTACCCGTTTTGCCAAAGTGTTTGACCAGGCATACACTCGATTTCTAGACCTGCAAAAATCAGAAGCGCAGGCAAGGGAGTCAGAAATACAACTGGCCCTTGAAAGAGTTCGGGCCAGGACCATGGCCATGCAGCATTCTGATGAATTGACTGAAGCTTCTAAGGTATTGGATCAGCAGGTCAGAGCCTTGGGAATAGATACATGGGGCTGTGCATTCCACATCTATGCCGATGATCCAGAAGGGGATTACGAATGGTTCAGCAGCAAAGCTGGAACCCTTCCGTTTTATAAAACACCCAGAGAGAATTTCTTTCTAAAGTTTTACGAAAAGGGAAAAGCAGGAGAAACATTCCATGTTGAGGAATTTCTGGGAGAGGCCTGCAAGGCGCATTATGAGTACATCATGACCATTCCGGTGATGGGTGATGCCTTACGGGAAGTAGTGGCATCAGGAGGTTCTTTACCCGAGTCACAATATGACCATATTGCATTTTTCAAGCATGGCTTCCTTCTTTTCATTACCTACCAACCGGTACCGGAGGCCCATGATATTTTTCTGAGGTTTGCTAAAGTCTTCGAGCAAACCTACACCCGCTTCTTGGATCTCAAAAAGGCAGAAGCCCAAGCTAGAGAAGCGCAGATTGAAGTCGCATTAGAGCGAATCAGGTCTCGAGCGATGGCTATGCACGATCCGGAAGAATTGACGGAGGTACTCGCCTTGATGTTCGATCAGTTGAGTCAATTAGGAGTAGA
The DNA here is from genome assembly GCA_013373335.1 of Cyclobacteriaceae bacterium. Lineage (GTDB taxonomy): Bacteria > Bacteroidota > Bacteroidia > Cytophagales > Cyclobacteriaceae > Algoriphagus. Next base: position 6,886 of record JABXHZ010000395.1, read on the forward strand.
TGCCCTCTGGACTCACTTGACCTTGATTGATCTCGAAAAGAATATTTTCACCTATCGTATGACAAGCAGGGATGGTAAACCGGTTCATGCAGAACAAGTAGTGCAACTGGATGCAATGGATAGCTGGTCCCACACGGTAGAAACATTCAAATCCCAAAATCCAGAAACTGTCACTCAAATCCACTTTTTACCAGAGGTGCTGCCCAGAGTTTGGGAATTGTTTGATGGAATTTTCTCCTCCCTGCCGAAAGAATCAAAAATGAGTCCTGAAGACTTCCCGAATGGTATTCATACCACCGAGGCAAACTGCAAATTTGGATACCTGGGAATCAATCAAAGAAGAAAAGCTACAGACGAAGAGAAAAAAATATTAGGCAGATTTGGGAGTGAGTTTGGGCGTTTATACCAGCGCTATTTAGATATAGAAAAAGCACAAAAGCAAGCTAGAGAAGC
>JABXHZ010000157.1 GCA_013373335.1 Cyclobacteriaceae bacterium
TGCCATTGCTCCTTCAAATCCTCGGGAAGGTCCTGCATAAGATTAAAATTAACATCAATGAATCGAGCGTAGTTTTCAGCTCGCTCAAGATACCTCCCCAACCAATAAATATGATTTGCTACTCGGCTTAACATGTTTTCGATGATTAATTGTACAATACCCAGGTATCCTTACTTCCCCCACCTTGGGAACTATTGACTACCAAAGAACCCTTTCTTAGCGCTACCCTTGTCAGAGCACCGGGGATGACCTCAATTTCTTTCCCATAAAGAATATAGGGTCTCAAATCCACATGTCGACCTTCCAAGCCTCCCTCTTCACAAAGAGTCGGTACTGTGGAAAGAGAAAGTGTAGGTTGGGCGATGTAATTATTTGGATTAGACTTAATCAGTTCTTTGAATTTAGCATGATCTTCCTTGGTGGCTTTCGGCCCAATCAACATTCCATATCCTCCTGCTGCATTGGTTTCTTTCACAACCAACTCTTCAATATGGTCCAGTACATACTGCCTATCTTTTTCCTCTCTACAGAGAAAAGTTGGGACATTATTCAGGATGGGATCCTCACCTAGGTAATATTTGATGATTTTTGGTACGTAAGCATAAACGGCTTTATCATCAGCCACTCCTGTTCCCGGGGCATTGGCCAGAGCAATGTTTCCAGCTTTATAGGCATTGAATATTCCCGGAACACCTAGCATGGAATCAGGCCGAAATGTTAAAGGGTCCAGAAAAACATCATCTATCCTCCTATAAAGGACATCTATCTGCTGCAAGCCATGTGTCGTCTGCATGAATACTTTATTGTCCTCCACAATAAGATCAACTCCATTGACCAACTCCACTCCCATTTGGAGTGCTAAATACGAATGCTCATAGTATGCAGAATTATAGATCCCTGGGGTTAAAACTCCTACCACTGGTTTAGCTTTATTACTCAAAAATTGGAGCATTCTGAGAAGTTTGGCAGGATAATCGGAAACAGGCATAACTCCTCCTTTATTAAATAGGTTAGGAAAAGCTCGTTTTATGATTTCTCTACTTTCCAGCATGTAAGACACTCCGGATGGACAGCGGAGATTATCCTCAAGAATGTAATATTCCCCATCCTTATTTTTGATCAAATCCGTACCCGTTATGTGGCACCATATTCCTTTAGGGGGAGTAAGTCCAATACAAGGCTTCAGAAAATCTTTGGAACCCAAAATAAGGTCGCTTGGAACGATCCCGTCTTTTAGAATTTTTTGATCATTGTAAATATCCTGGAGAAAAAGATTCAAAGCATAGGTTCGTTGCTTGAGTCCGGCCTCCAGCTTTTTCCACTCCTCATTGGGGATAATTCGGGGAACAATATCCAGATGAAGGATTTTTTCCAAACCCTGATTATCGTGATAGACATTGAAAGTCATACCCATGGCTCGCTGCGTTTGATTAGCAGAAAACTGAATATGATTCATCTTCTTAAAGGGCGTTTTTTTCAGGTTTTGAAAAAATTCTTGGTAGTGAAGCCTAACCTCCCCTTCAGGTGTAAACATCTCATCGTAATGCTCTCTAGATTGATATCCTTCTATTTTCATACAGTTTAAAAATTAAGAGTCGTTCAATAAGTTAGAATAAATACAGAATATTCCAAAACGATAAAATATTTAACAAATCAGTAATTAATCGAACCATTTAGCTCCTGAAAATCAATCTATCTTTAATTTTTATGGAAATTTGAAAAAGCTCTGGTTCCTATTTTTACACTAATTTAGAATATGGTAAAACAACTGCTTAATATTCCCAATTCAGCTTGGGCTCAAAAAGTAACCATTTGGCGTCAAATCAAGGATGTCCTTTTTATAGGCATAGGTGTAGTCATGGCCAGTATAGGACTAAAGGGGTTTCTCCTACCCAATGGATTTTTTGACGGAGGGGCCATGGGTGTTTCTCTTTTGCTGGAAATCCTGACCCCAATTGACCTTTCCTTTCTGATCATCCTAGTGAATTTACCTTTCATCTACCTTGGCTATAAGCAGCTTTCGATTCGATTTGCTGTAAAAAGTACATTGGCGATATTCGCTCTTGCCCTATTGGTTCATTACATCGAACTTCCCGTCATTACGGCCGATAAATTATTGATCGCTGTATTCGGAGGATTCTTTTTGGGCAGCGGAATTGGATTTGCTATCCGGGGTGGAGCAGTTATTGACGGCACGGAAGTGTTGGCTATTCAAGTCTCTCGCCGTTCGAGTTTGACCGTAGGAGACTTTATTACCGTCTTCAACGTATTCTTGTTTATAGTGGCTGCCTTTCTGGTGGGATTAGAAACTGCCATGTATTCCATGCTGACTTACTTTTCTGCTTCTCGAACTGTGGATTTCTTGATCAACGGAGTGGAAGAATACCTAGGCGTGATGATTATCTCTGACTATTCTGACGAAATCAAAAAGAAAGTCACCTACGATTTAGGTCGTGGAGTTACAGCATTTAAAGCTGATGGGGGATTTGGGGAAAAGGCGAAAAAGCCAGACAGAAACGTTCTGTTCACAGTAGTTACTCGATTGGAAGTTACCCGAGTCTTGACCGAAATCGAAAAAATTGACCCGAAGGCTTTTGTAATTCAATACCCAATCAAGGATACCAAGGGGGGAATGATAAAGAAGAGACCTTTGCATTAAAAAAAAGAGTAGTGAAAAAATTCTCACTACTCTCAAACTTCTTAGGAAATCGTCGATCCACTTGCAGTAGCTTCATGCGGCATCAACAGCTTCAATTTCCCATCTTTGTCTTCGGCCATCAGAATCATGCCTTCTGATTCAATCCCCATCATTTTTCTCGGTGCAAGATTGATCAACATCACTACTTGCTTACCTACTAAAAACTCAGGCTCAAAATGCTCTGCAACTCCACTCAAGACGGTTCGATGACCTAATCCAGTATCTACTTTCAACTTGATCAATTTTTTGGATTTCGGCATTTTTTCAGCTTCCAAAACAGTCACGACCCGCATATCCATTTTAGCAAAGTCATCATAGGTGATGATTTCTTTCATTGGAGTAGCAGGGGCATTTGCAGCTTCATTCATTTTTTTAGCGTCTAATAATTTTTGTACTTGTTTCTCTACAGTTTCGTCTTCGATCTTTTCAAATAGTAATTCGGCCTTTCCAATTACTTTTCCGGCAGAAAGCAAATCGGAACTTCCAGCTTGATCCCAAGTTGCTCCACTCATCCCGAACAAATCATACAATTTGGCCGCCGTGAAAGGCAAGAAAGGTTCAGAAACGATTGCCAAATTTGCAGCAATATTCAAGGCAATATTTAGGATTGTTTCCGTTCGCTTTTCGTCTGTCTTGATAGTTTTCCAAGGCTCAGTATCAGCGAGGTATTTATTTCCCAATCGAGCCAAATCCATCATGAATCCAAGAGCCTCTCGGAATCGGAATCGCTCTATGGATGCAGCTATTTTCGCGGGAAACTCAGAGAGGGCTCCCAAAACTTCTTCATCATACCCAGTCAATGGACCTCTCAATGGAATAACTCCCTGATAGTATTTATGCGTCAACACCACCGCCCGATTCACAAAATTCCCATAGATCGCTACCAATTCAGAATTGTTTCGCGACTGAAAATCTTTCCAAGTAAAATCATTATCCTTCGTCTCTGGTGCGTTTGCAGTCAACACATAGCGTAAGACATCCTGTTTACCAGGAAATTCCTCCAAATATTCGTGCAGCCAAACCGCCCAGTTTCTAGAAGTAGAAATCTTATCTCCTTCCAGATTAAGAAATTCATTTGCCGGTACATTATCTGGTAAAATGTAATCCCCATGCGTTTTCAAAATAGCCGGGAAAATTATGCAGTGGAATACGATATTATCTTTCCCGATGAAATGAACCAACTGCGTATCGGAGTCCTTCCAATAGGGCTCCCAATCTTTTCCTTGCTCGGCTGCCCATTCCTTTGTAGAAGAAATGTAACCGATCGGTGCGTCAAACCAGACATATAGGACTTTTCCTTCTGCATCAGGTAAAGGAACTTTTATCCCCCAGTCCATATCCCGAGTCATGGATCGAGCCTGAAGCCCTTCCCCTGCCTCAAGCCAAGACCGGCATTGTCCTAGTACATTGTTTTTCCAATCCTCTGCATGCTCCTCCAAGATCCATTTTTTCAAGAAATTAGCATACCGAGCCAAATCCAAAAACCAATGTTTGGTTTCTTTCAATACAGGCTTGCTTCCACTCAATTTCGACCGAGGATTGATAAGTTCGGTAGGACTGAGCGAGGATCCACATTTTTCACATTGGTCCCCGTAGGCATTTTCAAAACCACATTTCGGACAGGTACCCTCGATATAGCGGTCGGCTAAAAACTGCCCCGCTTCTTCGTCATAATATTGCTCAGTGCTTTGCTCTAGAAACTCGCCTTTTTCATAGAGATCCTTGAAAAATCCCTGTGCCGTTTCATGATGAATAGGAGCAGAAGTCCTTGAATAATGATCAAAAGAAATTCCAAATTCTTGAAAACTTTTTTTCATCAAACCATGGAAATGATCGACAACTTCCTGAGGAGTCTTACCTTCCTTACGGGCTTTGATGGTAATAGCTACACCATGCTCATCTGATCCACATACGTACAGCACATCTTTGCCTTGAGATCGCAAAAAACGGGCATAGATATCAGATGGGACATAGCATCCCGCCAAATGCCCAATATGTAGGGGGCCATTCGCATAAGGTAACGCGGAAGTAATTGTATAACGCTTGAAAGATTTTTTCATGAAAAAGGAGCGTGTTGTCATTGAAATCAGGTCGCAAAGATAGGGAAATCATCCTATCAAATCAGGCATTCTCAAATTCAGCTCTCGCCTCCTCCGTCATTATTCCATTGTAAATAATGGTAATCGCCTGATCAAAAATGTCCGCAGCAGGAATTTGCATGTCTTTCTGAATCGATTCAGGAAACCCTCCTCGAAATTCTGGGTCCAATAAAGAACGAACCGCACTGGCATAAAGCATGACGACCAAACCTACATTTAAATTGGTCTTCACCAGACTTTGATCCCTTCCTTCCTGAATTAATCGCTGAAACCTCATGAATGCGGACTCATTAATATAGTCCATCAAGTCCTCCCAAACTTCAGGGGCATGTTCGCGGAGATCTTCGAAAAGCTCCGGATTGATTGGAGCTAAATAGTTCGCCACCACAGCCAAACTGGACTTAAGTTTCAGAGGAAAAGCGATGTAACGGTTATCTAAAATAGCCTCCACCTTGGCCGTCATACGAAGCTTAAGCTTTTCAAAAGCAGCAGATAATAAATCTGATTTGGATGAAAAAAATTTGTACAGGGTCTTCTTACTCATCCCCAAGGCATGCGCAATGTCATCCACTGTGGTATGCCGGTAACCTTTTTCCAAAAAAAGCTTGTAAGCCGAATCGATGATCTTGGCTTCCTGATTTGATTTTTGCGTCATTTGAAAATTCTAGAAGCGAAACATTACAAAGGTAAACGCTACCAGAAACTTTTCCACCTTGCAACTTTATTAGCTTCCAACTTCCCATTAATTTAGCTATCATTTTAATCATCATGACGCACCAAGAAGCCAAAGCCCGGATAGCCGAACTGACCAAAGAAATCAACTACCATAATCATCTCTACTATCAAGAGAGTCGAATTGAAATATCTGATTATGAATTCGACCAATTGCTGGAGGAACTGATCCGATTGGAAACCGAATTTCCGGATCTTTTGGACCCTGACAGTCCGAGTCAGCGGGTGGGTGGCACCATCACCAAGGAATTTAAATCGGTCGTTCATGAATACAAAATGCTCTCCTTGGGGAACACCTATACCATCGAGGAATTACAAGCTTTCGATGAGCGGGTAGAAAAAGGATTGGGAAGCTCTGATTATGAATATTTCTGTGAACTTAAATTTGACGGGGTCGCCATTAGCTTGATCTATGAGGATGGGAAATTGGTTCGTGCTGTCACCCGAGGAGACGGCACTAAAGGAGATGATGTGACCGCAAATGTTCGTACTATTCAGAACATCCCCCTGACTGTAAAAGGAAAAAACATCTCTAAAAAATTTGAAGTTCGGGGAGAAATTTTCCTTCCTATCAGAGAGTTTGAAAAAATAAATGCAGAACGGGAAAAGAATGGAGAAGCTTTATTAGCAAATCCACGCAATGCCGCTTCCGGTACTCTAAAAATGCAGGATAGCAGCATTGTCGCAAAGCGAAGACTGAACTGTTGCCTTTATCAACTTCTCGGAGAAGATTTAGGGATAAAAACCCATTCAGAGGCCATCCACCTAATCGAAAGCTGGGGCTTCAATGTTTCTCAAACCTATCAAAAGGCTAAAAACTTAAATCAGGTACTGGAATACATCGAGAAATGGCGGGAAGGACGCCATCATCTTCCAATGGAGACTGATGGAGTCGTTCTAAAAATCGATGATTATGACCAAAGGGAAGAATTAGGGTTTACTGCTAAAAACCCTCGTTGGGCCATTGCCTACAAGTACAAAGCCGAAAGTGCAGAAACCGAATTACTCTCAATCACCTATCAGGTTGGAAGAACAGGGGCAATTACCCCAGTTGCCAATCTTTCTCCTGTCAGTCTTGCAGGCACCACCGTCAAGCGGGCTTCCCTTCACAATGCCAATGAAATCAAAAGGCTTGGAATTTATGAAGGCGATACAGTTTATGTTGAAAAAGGAGGAGAAATCATTCCAAAAATCACAGGTGTGGATGTGAGCAAGCGAAAGACACATGCCAAACCTGTACACTACATTGATACCTGTCCCGAATGCGGCACCAAACTCGTAAGAAAGGAAGGAGAAGCAAAGCATTTTTGTCCAAA
>JABXHZ010000453.1 GCA_013373335.1 Cyclobacteriaceae bacterium
CGGTGTAAATAAAACTTTGACCATCTTGATAACTTCGCTTCAGATCTTGGAGAGGAAGGCCTTCGGAATAGGTATTGATAAAATGCTCTACTCCTAATTTCATGGAAACCCGGTCCGAAAAATCCCAGATTGTAGAGGCTTTCAAGTGGGCCAATTGATTGTCCCGGGTAGTCTGAATACTGTCAAACGCAATCTCATCCGAATTGGAAGAAATGGAAGCCCCAACAAACCAAGTCCAGCCCTTGGAACTCACCTTAGACCAGTTGCTTTGCGCATAGCTATACTGGTTTCGAAGATCAATCAACGGACCACTTCCTTCTTTTCCGGGCTCAGGCTGACGAATTTTCATACCTCCTGATTCTGTTCGCCCAAGAACTTTTAAAAGCCCGTCCTTTCCAAGTTTCTTTTGAGCCCCCAACTCCAAATCCCATCCAAAAGGAGCTCTTTCGAAATCAAAATCCTGCTTCACCAATCCTTGATAGGGGGATAGATCAAAGTAATTCCCAGATACCGTCAAACTCTGCTTTTCATTTGCCAAGGTATGAGCATAGCCTCCACCTACTGACATCAAGCTCAGGTCTCCCTGATTTCGGAGCGAAAGATCTTTTGTATTCAAAGCTAAGGCGGATGAAAGCGCTTGTCCATATTCAGCAGAATAGCCTCCTGTGGAGAAAAAGGTTCCTTTGAAAAGGTTAGGGTTGAAGCGGGTTCGAGTGGGGACATTTCCTGCAGTTGTACCATAGGCATTGGCTACTCGTAGACCATCGATATAGATTCCTACCTCGCTGGCGTCTCCACCTCTTACAAAAAGCCTCCCATCATTTCCAACAGCACTAGTACCTGGAAGAGTCTGAAGTGCTCCGATGATATCGCCTACTGCGCTAGGCGTGGTAACAATATCCAAGGGTCGAAGCACTACTGATTTTTTCTCATCAGAAGCCTCCATCGCTCCGGCTGAAATCGTCACTCCATTTATTTCAGTGATAGCTTCGATTAATTTTTGATCAGGAAGAGTTTGTAACCCCCCCTTACACTCTACCGGGATTTCCATAGTCTTGTAGCCGATTAGGCGAAAAACAATGACCTGCTTTCCTTCCTTTTCGGTATGAAATTCAAAATCCCCTTCTACTCCTGAAGTTGTGCCGTCATAGCTGCCTTTGATAAAAATATTAACTCCTGGAAGAGATAGACCTTTATCATCCAAAACCCTCCCCGCAAATTCGGCCTGTCCAAAAGCAAGGCTTTGAAGGAGAAACAAGTAGCAGAAAAGTGTTAGTCGAAGGCTCATAGCGAATCGTATTTGATCCAAATATGAGCCCTCAAACTAGCCCTATAAAATCAAGCTGACTGAACTGAAGAATATCGCTACTGAACTATCAAAAATTGAAACTGAATTTATTTTCCAGAGAAAATCAATCTGGAAAAATGGAGGCATCCATACCTGGCACGATACGGAGAGCATTCTTATAGTAAACCTTTTTCAGGACCTCATCAGGCAAATCCAACCCATACATTCGCCAGAAGGCATGATACTTTTTGTAGTATGGAAAATACTCGTCAGCTGTTTCCAAAACGCGGAAATAGGTATGAAATTCTTCCGGATTGTATGCATCTTTCCCAAATAGAAGCCGATCCTGATACTTAATAAAAAATTCCCGAGCACGTCTCGGTTGTCTTCCAAACTCTGCGATTACGGCCCCAATACCAAAATTCACATTGGGGTAGCGTTCCAAATGTGCTTCTGCTTTATCCAGATCGTTGGCCATCCAGCCCATATGAGCATTGATAAAGGTCGTATTGGGATGTTTTTCGAAAACATGATGCTGCTCAGCGATGATTTGCTCGAAGGGAGCCGGATCGGTATCGGATCGCTTTCGGTTGGGGTGGGTCTTTAGCTCAAGCCACCGTTCATTATTAGCGTCCATAGGCTGCCAAAATTGTGCAGGGTCTGCCGAGTGAATAATTACCGGAATACCCAATTCTCCAGCCTTAGCCCAAACAGGGTCCAAATCCGGATGATCAACAGGCACCCTGTTCCCGTGGATATCTTTTACAGAAAGACCTAAGCTTTTATAAATTTTCAGACCAACAGCTCCAGCTTGTACATCCTCTTCTAATTCCTTCACGGCAATCCGACTCCAATTTTCATCTCCGAAACCTGCAAAATTCAAATTGGTAAATACCATAAATCTACCGGGAGCATGGGTTTCAAACTCTTTCAACATGCCTCGGATATACTCTTGTTGACTATTGGAATCTCCCCTACCAAAGCCCCGACCACTCAAATTGACCAAAACGCCCATGTTCAACTCCTCCATTTCGGAGAGAAGTTTCTCTATCTTCTCCTTATCAATCCCTCCCTGATGGCTGTGAATATCCACAAAAGGAAATTTTGCGCGCGTTACTGGGTTTTCTGACACCTTGAGTGTAGAGGGAGGATTGTATTCCTCGAAACTCATTTCCTGAGCCCAACTTTTCTGATTTAGGCCTAGGAAAAAAAACAGAGCAATCGCAAAGATTTGAAGGTTTTTCATGTGGTTATAATTTGTTTTAAGCAGCCACATGGAATGCCCAGAATTTAATCATCCAACTGTTTAAGAAGAATTCTATAGGACATTTCATGGAATTGGAAAAAGGGTTGAAACAAAAATCCCAGTTCTTTTCACGAACTGGGATTAGAAATGTTATCGGGTTGTACCGCCGTTAATTACTTGTCCGAAGAAGATGGCATTCAGGAACAGTTTATTTGTTCCAAACCAGAAGGCCCGGAAATTCATATTATCAGCAAAAGCCACTACTCGTCCTCTTCCAACGCCACGAACCTGAATCACGGATCCATTTTGAATCCCAGGTAAATTACTGGGGTGTAGGTAACCGGAGGCAAGTGGGGTTTCGGTATATACCAAAGGATTGGCATAAGGATTCTCTGCTGGCTCTAAGAACAAATTGTCATTTCGGAAAGTGTGGATATCTGAGCGGGTATATCCATATCCGATAGGATGTGTCAAATCCAATTTTGCATTGAAAATAGCTCCTCCAGTAACCTTCGCCCCTGTGGCATTCTGGTAATCCGCATAGGCCCGTTGAAGACCTTTATCGTCAGCATCTACAGATCTGAATTTAATATCCACAACCTCGGTTTGTGCCAACCAGCGAAGAGATCGACCCTTGGCAATTAATGTATTTCCCTTAGCAACCCAGGATCTAATCGCGTTAGCTCCTGAAGAGCCAAGACTACCATATGAACCATCTGGCATAATGATTACATTGTACCGCTCGATAACGTTGCTGCTAACCCGATCCACAGGAAGTAAAGTGATAGGCATTTCAATGCGCTGATCCATTAAGTGCCAAATTTCTCCCGCTTCATAGCTATCTACTCCTCCATCGACCAATAAAGCCACATTTGGTGTTTGCAATGGAGTGATAAAGGTTGATCCCATATTGATTCCTGAGGTATATCCAGTGCTGATTGCATGAATATCTACAGTAGAAGAGGCAGCGATTTCCTGAAGTTTTTGATAGAAAGCCTGATCGGAATGTCCGGATTCTCCGGCATCAACCAAAATGGTCCCTCTACCAAATGTCTTTCCTTCTGGTGTAGTGAATTCGGCATTAGCTACCCGAACTCGATACCCTTCTTTCAAGAGTTTATAAGCAGCTTTTGGCGCATAATAATCAGTCCATTCAACCGCATATTGATATGCACCGGCCCCACCCAATACTTGTCCCGGATCTAAACTGAATTCACTTTTATTGATTTCCTGTACATTGGCCAAATTGAGGATTCGGCTATTCAAGGCCATGTAATCCAAGCCAAATGCCATAGGATAAGTCCAAGCCGAAATATCATAGAATAAAGAGTCTTGGAAGCTGGTTCGGGTTTCAAACATGGCCTTAATCAGACGATACTGAGGCTGATCTGCAGGAACGATGTAGGAGTTTTCCTTTTTAAATTCCTTTCCATTCACAGTAATATCTTCTTTCAGACTGAATACCTTGATATCGTGTTGCAAGATCAAATCGGCTAAGTGAAAACTTCTGGCATCATCTTGTGCACTACCGAAAATGTAGGCTTTATTCACATCTGCCGCTGTTTCCTCAGCGATACCCTGGTAGAAATCCCGCATCCACTGATTCAATTCTACTCGCATTTCCTTAGCTGCTTGGAAAGAAGAAAGGTTGGCGGTGAATTGGTTTCGAATAGTGAAAGGAAAACTTAATAAGCCATTTACGGATTCCTGAAGATGACCTCTTGAACTTGCTTGTTCGAAAAGAATTCCAATCGATCCCTGTACATCCGGATAGGTTGATCCTTTTCCATAATAGAAGTCGTCATAGTTTTCCTGATTGTAGTACAAAGAACCAATCTTGTCCAAAGCTTTGGCATGATAGGTTCCGATTTTTTCAGTCAGTTCAAAGTTCTTGGTAGGTGTCAGTGGGTGGGTTCTGGAAGGAACACCCGGCTGGAAAAAGAAAGTACTATTGGTGCCCATTTCATGGAAATCCAAATGAATATTAGGCAACCAACTTTGGAAAACCCGTACCCGATTTCGGGACTCAGGATGCTGAACAGGCAGCCAATCCCTATTCAAATCAAACCAATAGTGGTTTGTCCGACCTCTAGGCCAAGCTTCATTATACTCTCGACCATTAGGGTCCCCGTTTAAGTTGTACGCTTTATGAGAATTGACCCAAGAAGCAAATCGATTGAGCCCATCAGGATTAATTGCCGGATCCAACAACAATACAATATTTTCTAATTCTGCCTCAATCTCATTTGCGGCTGCAAAATGGTAAGCTGCCAAAAGAGATGCATTGGCACCACTGGGTTCATTGCCATGAACAGAGTAACCCATAAACATTACCACAGGCATATTCTCGATGGAAACGCTGGCATTGGGGTCCCTCAGTTTTTTTCGATCCGCCTTGATTTGATCTAAACGAGCCAAATTGGCCGGAGAAGAAATAGTCAATAAGGTTTGAGGACGATTTTCATAGCTTCGACCGGTTTCTTCAAAAATTACCCGATCAGAAGCAGCAGCGACCGCTTTCATATACATGACTAATTGATCATGGGTCACATGCCATTCTCCTACCTCATACCCCAAAACTTCTTTCGGAGTAGGAATGTCTGGATTATACGTGTATCCTTCAGGCAAGTAATAGGAAAGATCTACTTGAGCACTAGCCCATGTACTCAGAAAGCAAAATGAAAGCAGAAATACAATTTTTCTCATGATATGATGATTAAACTTCCGACTAAATTCTTACTAATTTTTCTCAAAAAAAGCTATTTTGGAACAATGGTAAAAATAACTGAAGAAACGCAATGGATTTAATCACACCCGGACAAGGACTTTGGATTTGGCAAGTGGGAGGTGCATTTCTTTTGGTTGGGTATGCAGGCTTTTGGCTTTATGCGATGATAGACTTAATTAAAAGCGATTTTCGGGCACCCCATGAAAAAATGATGTGGTTACTGATATTGTTATTTACAACGCCCTTTGGAGTTTTTCTCTACTTAGCCATGAGTAGAAATCATAAAGAAAAGCGGAAATTCCAACCTGATTTTTCAAGAAAACATCAACTATAAACTACTGATTTATGCTATTTATCAACAACATCGGAGGAGGTTTTATCATACTCTTTTTATTCAGTATCCTCTATTTTATCTTTTGGGTGTATTGCCTGGTAGATGTCCTACGCTCTGAATTCAAAGACCCCAACATGAAATTGATTTGGGTTTTGATTTTAGTCTTTGCGCAAGGAATCGGTCCTATCGTGTATATTTTGATTGGAAGTAGCGGTAAAAAATACTCTTTCTGATGTTTGGACTAGGAATAATCGGACTTGCCATTTATGCTTACACCATTTACGATGTGGTGATCAGTAATTTTGCCAATGAAACAGATAAATTGATCTGGTTACTGATTGTGGTGCTAGTTCCCTTTTTGGGAACCGTACTTTGGTTTGTGGTAGGAAGGGCGAAGCGCTTATGAG
>JABXHZ010000399.1 GCA_013373335.1 Cyclobacteriaceae bacterium
ACAGCAATTTTGATTGATGAAAATATAACTGGCTTTAGTAACGACCAATTACGCATATCATTGATGAAGAGTGGTATAGAGTCCAGGTTTTTATGGAAACCATTGCATCTCCAACCCGTGTTTAGAGAAATTCAATTTTTTGGTGGGTCGGTTTCCAAAGACCTATTTGATAAAGGAATTTGTTTGCCGAGTTCTACTGATCTTAACTATGAGGATCAGGAAAAAATTGTAGAAATCCTATTTAAAGAATTAGCGAAAACATTTTAACAGTGAGTTATCAGCATATTGGTAAGCGGATAATTGATGTTTTTCTTACTACTCTTATGTTTGTTATTTTATCCCCTGTGTTTTTACTATTATTTGTTGTCTTAGCCATAGCGCATAGAGGAAATCCATTTTTTAAGCAGGAGCGTCCAGGAAAAGGAGGTGAAATTTTTCAGATTTTGAAGTTTAAAACAATGTCTGAAAAGAGAAATAAGGATGGCGAACTTTTGCCTGATTCAGAAAGGATTACTTTGCTGGGAAGATTGATTAGAAAAAGTTCTTTGGATGAAATCCCTCAATTAATCAATATTCTAAAAGGGGAAATGAGTCTAGTGGGTCCTAGGCCACTTCTGGTTGAATATTTGCCTCTTTATAATTCAAAACAAATAAAAAGGCACATGGTACTTCCTGGAGTAACTGGTTGGGCTCAAATTAACGGAAGAAACACCATTTCCTGGGAGGAAAAGTTTGAACTCGATATTTGGTATGTTGAGAACTTGAATTTCTGGTTGGACTTGAAAATATTGTTTGTAACATTTTTTAATGTGATAAGGGGAAAAGGGGTTTCCCAACAAGGTCATGTCAGTATGGGGAAGTTTAAAGGATCAGATTCTTTTAAAAAAGTTACTTCAACTCATAAGGTAGTCTTTATTGAAAAATAATTGAAGCTTATTTTATTATTTAATAATTGTTCAAAATCCATTGTTAATTGATCTTTATAAAAAAAATGCAAAATAAAATTGGATTCATCTCTATTTTGCGCAAGTTTATTTTGTTGTAATGGTTAAAATATCTTATTTTGCCGATGATTTTATTTTATTCGCAGATTTTATAATAAATCAACCCAATTGAAGAATTTCTAGTATGAATTTTTTAGCCAGGTTAAAAATCCTTCCTAGATGGATCATAGCCACTCTAGACTCCTTAATTCTTTTTCATTGTGCCTTATTTGGATACTTGGTAAGGTTCAATTTTGAGTTAGCGCTAATTGAGCAAAATGATGCTGTAGCTGGTAGTTTCACCTTCATGATTGGTGGTTTATTGGTAATGCAGAATACCCGAAGTTATGAAGGAATTGTTCGTCATACAGGCTTTAAGGATGGTTCGAATATCTTTAAAACGATATTAATCAATTTTGTATTGTTCTTATTTCTTAATTTTTTCCATGGTAATTTTTTGAATGATAGATTTTTATTGCCAACCTCTGTATTGATTATTGCAAGCCTTTCCTCTTTGTTCATGCTTATCTTTTACAGATTGTTAGTAAAGGAATTGTTCGATTATTTGAAGAATGGTTTTATAAATCGAGATCAGAAAGTCGGAGTAATATTTGGTGCTGGAGAATCCGGTCTAATTGCTCAGGAAGCTATCAAGCGGGACAGCAATAGTAAGTTCAATACGATTGCATTTTTAGATGACGATCCAAAGAAAGAAGGAAAAAATATTGCAGGGATTCGTATCTACTTGGGAATCGAACCTTTGGCTAAATTAAAAGAGCAATTTGGTATTACAGAATTAATTATCGCTGTTCGGGACCTTGATGTCAAACGTAAGCGAGAAATAATTGATGAATGTTTGAAGTTGGGGATTTCAGTTTCAATCGTTCCACCTGTTGATCAATGGATTAATGGAGGATTGACCGTCGGAGCTATCCGGGAAATTAAAATTGAAGACTTGTTGTCTCGAGAACCAATTATTTTGGATAATCCTCGTATTCATGAGGATTTGATGGGGAAAGTAGTTTTGGTTACTGGAGCAGCGGGATCTATCGGTAGTGAGCTTTGCCGTCAGATTTCTCATTATCATCCGAAGCTCCTAATTATGTTGGATATTGCAGAGTCAGCTCTTTACGATATCGAAAATGAATTCAAGGAAAATTATCCAGCTTGCCCAATAAAAATAGTATTGGGAGATGTCCGCAATAAGCGGAAAATGAAAGAGATTTTTAAGGCTTTTAAACCTCAGGTGGTTTTCCATGCCGCGGCTTATAAGCATGTTCCAATGATGGAAAATTATCCAGAAGAGGCCATCCAATCAAATGTAATTGGAACCAAAATTCTGGCTGATTTATCCGTTCTTGCTCAAGTAGATAAGTTTGTTTTTGTTTCAACAGACAAAGCTGTTAACCCTACCAATGTAATGGGAGCAAGTAAACGAGCTGCAGAAATGTACGTTCAGGCATTAAACGATTATTTACAAGTCAACCATAAAAAATATCACACCAAATTTATTACGACGCGATTTGGTAATGTGTTGGGATCCAATGGATCAGTAATTCCATTGTTCAAAAAGCAAATTCTGCATGGTGGTCCTATTACAGTAACTCACCCAGAGATTACAAGATTCTTTATGACCATCCCTGAAGCTTGCCAGCTTGTACTGGAAGCCGCAGTGATGGGCCATGGAGGAGAAATTTATGTTTTTGATATGGGTGAGCCAGTTAAAATTCTTGACTTGGCAAAGAAAATGATTCAGCTTTCTGGAAAGAAGGAAGAAGAAGATATCAAAATCACCTTTACAGGACTAAGAGAAGGGGAAAAATTGTACGAGGAGCTTTTGAATGATTTTGAAACGGTTAAAATTACGCACCATCCCAAAATTAAAATTGCCCAAGTCTTGCCTTCTGCCTACCATAAAATTGATGGACAGGTTGAGCTTTTCCAAAGTATCGTCTTGAAAAACTCTGAGAATGAGTTGGTCGCCCATTTGAAGACTATCGTTCCAGAATTTATCTCCAATTCTTCAAGATTTGAAGTTTTGGACCGTATGAATTGACACTCATTTTTGACTAGAATTCATGCCACCAAAAATAATGGTGGCTTTTTTATTAGACCCCTGTATTCTGCTACGATAAGAATTCTATCTACCTTTGTGGATATTTTTAAGGATAGAACCCTTACCATGAAAAAAATATTGAATCTCCAGCTCAACCCTGAAGAAGCCTATGATCCAGAGGTTTTTAAGGAAACTGTTCTCCAAAAGGCAGGAATAGCATCGGAATCGTCCCAAGTTTTTGTCAGACAAAACCGTCGTTCCATAGATGCTCGGGGAAGACAAGTAAAAGTAAATGTTGAGGCTGAACTTTTTGTTAATGAGGAACCCGGTTCAAGAATTGGACAAGAATATGACTATAAAGTTGTTACCAATTCCCAGACGATTATCATTGTAGGAGCTGGCCCAGCTGGTTTATTTGCTGGATTGCGGGCAATAGAGCTTGGGTTTAAGCCGATAATTCTTGAAAGGGGAAAGGACGTTCGTGCTCGCAGGAGGGATTTAGCAGCTATCAATAAGGAACATGTAGTTAATCCGGATTCTAATTATTGTTTTGGAGAAGGAGGTGCAGGAACATATTCAGATGGTAAATTATATACCCGCTCTAAAAAAAGAGGAGATATTAGGAGGATTTTAGAAATTCTTGTCAATCATGGGGCGACAGAAGAAATTTTAGTAGACGCACATCCCCATATAGGCACCAACAAATTACCACAGGTTGTTACAAGGCTGAGAGAAACTATACTTCATGCAGGTGGGGAAATCCATTTTGAAACCCGTGTTGAAGATTTTATTATTCAGAGTGATGAAATTAAAGGTGTGACCACCCAGCATGGAGATAAGTTTGAAGGTGTCGGAGTTATTTTAGCAACGGGACATTCTGCACGGGATATTTTTCAATTGCTCCATAGAAGGAATATTCTTATCGAAGCGAAGCCTTTTGCTTTGGGAGTAAGAATAGAACATGCCCAAAATCTTATCGACAGAATCCAATATCATTGTGAAGTAGATAGAGGCCCATATCTCCCTGCTTCTTCTTATTCTTTGGTTCATCAAACCTATTTTAAAGGAAAACAGCGAGGAGTTTTTAGCTTTTGTATGTGTCCAGGCGGATTTATTGTTCCTGCTGCAACAGCTCCTGGAGAATTGGTAGTTAATGGTATGAGTCCAAGCCGAAGAGATAGCAAATTTGCCAATTCGGGGATGGTGGTAGCCGTAGAATTAGAAGATTTACCAGAATATCGAAAATTTGGGCCTTTAGCAGCTATGCATTTTCAGTCACAAATTGAGAAAAAGGCTTGGGAATTGGGCGGCCATACCCAATCAGCTCCTGCGCAACGGATGGTGGATTTTATGCAGGGAAAAGTCAGCAATAGACTTTTGGATACATCCTACCAACCAGGGTTAAATTCCGTGGAAATGAGGGAGGTTTTACCTGATTTTATTTCAAATCGAATGGTTGATGCTTTTCATGCTTTTGGGAAAAAAATGAAAGGATATTTAACAAATGATGCACAATTGATTGGGGTTGAAAGTAGGACTTCGTCCCCAGTTCGAATTCCAAGAGATCGGGAAACATTTGAGCATCCTCAATTGAGGAGACTTTTCCCATGTGG
>JABXHZ010000194.1 GCA_013373335.1 Cyclobacteriaceae bacterium
ATAGGTATCGGGGCAGGTCAGGATGTAGATGGTCAAGTATTAGTAATGCATGACATGCTAGGGATAACCCAAGAATTCAAGCCGCGTTTTTTACGGCAATATGCCGATTTACAATCCATAATGACGGATGCTTTTCAGAACTATATAAGAGACGTGAAGGAGAGGAAATTCCCGAATGAATCTGAAAGCTATTGATTGGTTGTTTTTTCTTTTATGAATAGCTTTCGGTCAGCAACTTAAAAAACTAATTTAATATAAGATATTACAAAAAAAGCCATCTAATTCAGATGGCTTTTTTTGATTTATACGTTGACATGACGCTCGGCGTGGTAAGAAGAACGGACCAGCGGACCGGACTCCACATATTTTAATCCTCTCTTCAATCCTTCCTCTCTATAATGTTCAAAGAGATCAGGATGTATAAATTCAGCAACTTCTATATGCATCTTGGTAGGTTGTAAGTATTGTCCTAAAGTTAGGATATCGCAGCCGTGAGCTACTAAATCATCCATGGCTTTATAAACTTCCTCTTTGCTTTCTCCCAACCCAAGCATGATTCCGGTTTTGGTCCGTTTGCC
Source organism: Cyclobacteriaceae bacterium (assembly GCA_013373335.1). Lineage (GTDB taxonomy): Bacteria > Bacteroidota > Bacteroidia > Cytophagales > Cyclobacteriaceae > Algoriphagus. Next base: position 579 of record JABXHZ010000194.1, read on the forward strand.
ATATTCCTTGGTCAGCTTGATTTGCTCCAGGGAACGTGCATATTTTGCTTGCGGGCGTACTCGACGGTAAAGGCTTTCTACTGTTTCCATATTGTGGGAAACCACCTCCTGGCCACCGCTAATCATTCTGTAAAGAGCATCCCAATTAGCTTTAACGTCCGGGATTAGGGTTTCGATGGTAGTTTCTGGAGAAAGCTCCTTGGTTTTGACTACCGTTTGATACCAAATTTCTGCTCCCCTGTCTTTAAGCTCATCCCGATTTACGGAAGTGATGACAGCATGTTTTACTCCCATGAGTTTGATGGCTTCAGCTACTCTTCGCGGTTCATCTTCATCATATTCTGGTGGTCTTCCAGTAGCGACGGCACAGAAAGAACAGGATCGGGTACAAACATTCCCCAAAATCATGAAAGTAGCAGTTCCAGCACCCCAGCATTCTCCCATATTGGGGCAATTTCCGCTTTCACAGATCGTGTGTAGTTTATGCTGATCAACTAGTTTTCGGACTTTCGCATATTCTTTACCCACTGGAAGTTTGACTCGCAACCAATCTGGCTTTTTTCTTCGAGTTGCTTCTTCGGATATAACGGGTAATTCTATCATATAAGTAGATTTTTCAGGTCAAAATTAGGTGATATTATGGGAAAAACCAGTTCCTTATTTTCTGAACCCATAATAGAACGTGAAATAAACAGATTGAAAAACCTGTCGATTTTCTGCTGTAGGAATCAAAGGAATTTCTTTGTTGAAACCCTCAATCATGTAGCCAAGTTCCAAACCGGTCACATTGCTACGAAACACTCCAAATTCCAAATTCACGGCAGCTTTTGCGTTTGCACCAATTGCCAATTGAGATTCTCCCAAGCCTTCAAATAGACGGCCAGTTCCCAAGATATTGAATCTGCTTTGATGGATTTCGTGATCATATTGTTCTCGAACTGTCTCAATTCGATTGATCGCATATTCAATATAATAAGGAGCAATTAATCCGATACTTGGTCCCACAGCAGCTAATGCAGATACTTGAACGCCTTGGTTAGGAGCTTTTTTAAATAAAATCACCTCCCGTCCATATTGAGGTCGAATTGAGTAGAGGAAGTTGGATTTCCCGAAAATGTAACTATTCCCTAGAACCGTATTATATCTAACCTCTTTTGGATTTTTGACATTGGAAAGTTCGAGGGAAAAGAAACTAAATTGGTCATCAGTTATTCTTGTCCCAACTTTAAATGAAAGTCCGCCAATGAGTCCTCCGTTGGTGTTTTTGTTTAAACCAAAAACAAATTCTTTGTCGTAGTCATAGTTTCCAGCATCTTCCCGCTGGGCATAAGCTTCCGATAAAAATAAAAGGGGAGCGATTCCAATCAGCAATATTGATTTTAGAAACTTCATATGAGGAAATATTAACCTATTTTTGGCTAAAGTATTAAACTGAAATTTAAAAGTAAGAGTTTAGACTCGTGATAAAAAGTACTGCTAATTGAATTTTAGGATGAGATTGGTCTGATAATAATAAACCCAAATAGTCATGTCTTTTTTGTTTACCAGTTTTAAGGATTGGAAATCCTACTGTGAATCTCACGGAGTGAGTTTGGATCAATCAGTGGTAGCTTACGAATGTGAGCAAAAAGGGGCCACACCTGAAAAAATTCATGAAGGCCTGTTGCACGCTTATCAAGTTATGAAGGATGCGGTTCATACGGGGCTGGAAAAAGAGATGAAATCCCGCTCTGGAATGATTGATAATGGAGCTAAGAAAGTATTTAATCATCCACTAACTGTATTATCACCTGAATTCCAAAAACTGATCGCTAGAGCTTTGGCTGCTAAAGAGGTGAATTCCTGTATGGGAAGGGTAGTGGCTGCTCCTACTGCAGGGGCTTCTGGTATTCTTCCAGGAACCATGGTCACTCTACAAGAAATTCATGGGCTTTCGGATGATCAGATTATCAAGGGTCTTCTAGTTGGGGCTGGGATTGCTTTGATTATTGAACAAAAAGCAAGTTTGGCTGGTGCTGTTGGTGGTTGTCAGGCTGAGACTGGTTCTGCTGCTGCAATGGCATCGGGAGCAATTGTTTTCTGTTTGGGAGGTACTATTGACCAAGTATTTAACGCAGTAGCAATAACGATCCAATGTATGCTGGGTTTGGTGTGTGACCCTGTTGCAGGGTTGGTTGAAGTGCCTTGTGTAGTAAGAAATGCAAGTGCTGCAAGTATTGCTTTTAGTTCTGCTCAAATCGCTATAGCCAGTGTAAATGCGGTGATTCCGGTAGATGAATGTGTAGAAGCAATGGGGGAAATCGGTGCATCTATGGAGAGTCGGTATAAAGAAACCGCTTTGGGTGGTTTGGCTGCGACAATAACTGGTCAGGAAATATCCAAGCGGGTTTTAATCCAGGATATAGAGATCCTTCCTGACGAGGAATTACCCCAATAAACTATTTAAAATCGGAATCTGAAGGAGTTTGTCTATCGAGAAGCTAAAAATTGTGGCCCAAAAAAGTGCACTCCAAAACATGTGGAAGTAGATCCTTCGTTTTTTACTCCCAAATGAAACTAAAATCAAGGTTCCGCCAATAGGGGTTAAAATCAATGGGGTAAGGAAGGCAATTCCTATTTCCCCATATTTTTTCCAAATCGTGACTATTTTTCTATTTCTAGGGGTAAATACAGGTTTTTTCTTCCGAATTCTCAGGAGCAGTTTTTCTTTGAATTTTTTACCAATAAGTGTAAAAATAAATACACTTGACATCATACTGGAAACTGTAATAAAAATGGTTGTACCTACACCAAATCCTACAGCGGGAACCAGGATAGGTCCAGCGATGAATTTAAAATAGCCTAAAAAGTAAATCCCGATTAAGCTGATCAAGGTTTCATTCATAATAGGAAATACATGTATGCTGCATAAGCCAGAAGCAAAATGGACCCCTCGAATTTTGAAATTTGCATTTTGGTTCTCATAA
>JABXHZ010000137.1 GCA_013373335.1 Cyclobacteriaceae bacterium
GACTTCATCGGAAATGGAGAAGGATCTGCTATCTGGCGATCTGAAGACGGAGGGAAATCTTGGAAAAAAGCAGTTGAAGGATTTCCTCAAAACGAATTTGTAGGTCGGATCGGTTGTGATTTTGCAAAAAGCAATCCCAATGTCGTCTATGCCCTGCATGACAATCAAGGTCCTTCAGATAAAGAACCTGAGCAACCAAGAAGAAGAGGTCAACAGGAAGAGAACCCGTTGAAGTTTGAGGATTTCAAGGAATTATCGGTTGAGGAAGCTTTGGCTTTGGAAGATGACCGATTGAATTCTTTCCTTCGCAGAAATCAATTTGCTTCCAAATACACGCCAACCGAAATCAAACGACAACTTCGGACTGGTAAAATCACAACAGCCCAAATCGCTGACTACAACAAAGAATCGAATGATGCGAATGCTGCTTTGACCAATAACTCAATTATTGGTGCGGAAGTCTTTCGTTCGGAGGATGCTGGAAAATCCTGGAAAAAGGTTTCTGAATCCGACTTGAGTCGGTTGTATAATACCTATGGGTATTATTTCGGAGAGGTTCGAGTAAACACCGAAAATGAGGATGAGATTTTTGTTCTAGGTGTTCCCCTATTGGTTTCAAGAGATGGAGGAAAAAACTTCTCACGCACGGATTCGGTAGGCCGTCCACACTCCGACCATCAATCCATGTGGATCAATCCAAATGATGGAAAGCACATTCTCCTAGGAAATGATGGTGGCCTTTATAGAAGTTATGGAGGTGGCGCAATCTGGGACCACTTGAACACCCAAATGCCAATCTCACAGTTTTATTCCATCATGACCGACAATGCAGCTCCATACAATGTCTATGGAGGAATGCAAGATAACGGAGTCTGGTTTGGAAGCTCCAAAAATGACCCAGCAGACCGATGGGAATCCTTGATGGGAGGTGATGGAATGGTAGTAGCAGTGGATACTAGAGACAACAACATTGTTTACACCGGATTCCAGTTTGGCAATTACTTCCGAATTGATAAAGCTACTGGCAATCGAAGAAGAATTACTCCCGGACATGACATCGGCAATGATCCCAACCGTTGGAATTGGAGAACTCCTGCCCGTTTGAGTCACCACAATCAGGACATCATTTATATGGGTTCACAGTATGTGTACCAAAGTTTGGATCAGGGAAGTACCTGGACCACCGTTTCTCCAGACCTAACAAAAAATAAAAAGAGTGGCAACGTCCCTTTTGCAACTTTGACTGTGATCGAAGAATCACCTTTTGAATTCGGGACCTTGTATGCAGGGACAGATGACGGAAATGTGTGGATCACTCGAAATAATGGAGGCTCTTGGGAATCCCTGAATGCAGGTCTACCCCAGGATAGATGGGTAAGTTCCATAGCTCCTTCGAAGCATCAAGAAGGCGTGGTTTACATCACCTTGAATGGCTATCGATACGACGAGTTCAAAACCTATGTCTTCAAAAGCACCAACTATGGTAAGACATGGACTTCCATCAAGGGCAATCTACCGGAAGAGTCTACCAATATCATCGTGGAAGATCATATGAATCCAAGCATTCTATACTTAGGAACAGACCATGGATTATATGTAAGTATGGATGGAGGGAATAACTGGAATCTTTTCCAAGGCGAAATCCCGAATGTAGCCATCTATGACATGGTGATTCAGGAACGTGAAAACGACCTGGTGATTGGGACACACGGACGAAGCGTTTACATCGTGGAGTTAGAGCAAATCCATGAACTCGCGACACCCACACAAAAAGTAATGGACTAAAACCAAAGAAGCTGGTCAAATTGACCAGCTTCTTTTATTTAAAATACTTTGAAACCGACTGACAACACCCATTGATTAAGCCGATTGTCTGTCGAAAAACTGCTAATATTTTCTGTGAGATTACTCAATCCTCCTTCATATTTGGCATCGATGTAGAGATTTCCGATATCAAATCCTACACCTGCTTGATAACCTAGCGTAGCTTTCTTAAAATCCGCATCAATTACAGTTCCAACAGAATTCTCAAGATTTGAATCAATATTGATTGAGGCGATGGGCCCTGCCTGAATTCGAAGAAACTTCAAAAATTTGACTCCGACCATCACAGGTACATCCAGCCTATTGAAATCTGCCTGATAATTTTCAGTTCCTCCATTACCTTGAAGGTTCAAAGCAAATTCACCACTGGTTTGAGTAAATAATACCTCAGGTTGTACAAAGAAACCAGCTCCTCCAACTCGGGCAAAAATTCCGACATGATAGCCAGTTTGGGCATCTTTGGGGACAAATTCCGAAGATTTGAAATCCAACTTGGAGCTACTCAACCCAGCTTTGATTCCCATTCCAAAATTTTGGGAATAACTTCCGATTGCTATCCAAAAAAGAAGTAAAAACAAGATTAATTTTTTCATAAGCATTTTTCTTTTGGAGTTTTTAAACGTCAAAACTTTGAAAATTGTATAAAAACAAATCTGGAGATAGCGATTAGTTTATATGAAGTTTTACCTGTTTTTGAGCCAACAATCGAAGATCTGAAAAATCAAAAGGCTTTGGAACTAAAGAATCAAAAGAAGTTTTAGATATTTCCCGATAGTAATTCACATCTCCGGAAGTGAAGCCTATTACAGGAATGCTTTTAGTTTTTCCGTTAGATTTAATCTCCGCCAATAATTCCAATCCATCCATCACGGGCATTGATATATCTGTCAGAATCACATGGAAATCAGTATTTGATTCCAAAACTTGAAGTGCCTCCTGACCATTTTTTGCAGTAACTACAAAATCATTGGATGTTTCAAAAATCCGCTTAAGAATCAAGAGATGAAGTGAATCATCATCAACCAAAAGTACCCGCATAGATTTCAAAATTAGGTTTGAATGATTCAACTGAAATAATCGTTCCAAAAAATTAAAATCTTCCTCTCAAAGCATAAAAAAAGGCTGCCTTTCAAGAAAGACAGCCTTTTTCAATAAAATATTTGGATTACGCAGCTTGAGGGGCTCCAAATAATCCTACCATATTCAATATCAATAAGATGATAACAATCGGACAAACCCACTTGATAAAGAAAATCCATCCCTTGCGATAGATACCTTGAAACTTAGGAGCTCCCAAGGCCAATTCATCAGCAAATTCTCCAATTTTCTGAGCCCAACCAGTATAAAGTGAAAGCATCAAACAAATTACAATCACCGCAAAGGTTCCAAAGATAAAGTCCATAGCTCCGAAGAAACCTTCGATTGGGTTGCTCAAGAAATTAAATCGGATTTCAGCAAAGAAATTACCGGGGATGGAAGACAAAGCGGAAGGAATAGACATCAACATCGCAGCGACACCTACTACCCAAGTTGCTTTGGTTCTATTCCATTTTCTATCATCAATAAGGTAAGAAACCGGTACCTCCAACATGGAAATAGTTGAAGTCAAAGCGGCTACCATGAGAAGCAAGAAGAACAAAGCTCCGATGATACTACCCCCTGGCATTGCATCAAAAACACGTGGTAATACGTCAAATACCAAGGCAGGTCCAGCTGCAGGATCTTTTCCAGGCAACAAAGCAAACAAAGCTGGGAAAACCATCAAACCACCCAAAAGAGCGACCATGGTATCCATTCCGGCAATCCATCCTGAGGATTGAATAATATTGGATTCCTTAGGCAAGTAAGAACCAAAAGTAATCATCAAGCCCCATCCTACTGACATAGAGAAAAACGCCTGACCAAGAGCCTGAAGAATTACAGTTCCATTGATTTTAGAGAAGTCAGGATTCAAATAATATTGAATACCTGCTTCCGCACCTTCTAGAGTTACAGACCGTCCAGCGATGAAAATGATGATGATAAATAGGATAGGCATCAAGAATTTCGCTGCCTTTTCGATTCCACCGGAAATACCTCCCAATACAATCAAGATGGTGATCAAAATAAAGAAAAAGGTAAGCGGAATTACATACAATGGAGTCTGTACAAAATCCTCAAAATTCACAGGAATATTGATGATCTCCGTCACGATATACCCTACCGTCCATCCAGCAATTACGGAATAGTAGCTAAAAACAAAGAAACAGACCATCACACAAAGGACACCTGCTAATTGCCAGAATTTATTACCACCAGTGTCCCGAATCGCTCCAATTGGGTTCTTGCCTGATTTTCTACCCAAGGCAATTTCATTGAAAAGCAAAGGCAAACCAATGAAGAGAACACAAATGAGGTATACGAATACGAAGGCTCCCCCTCCGTTTTCACCAGTGAGGTAAGGAAATCTCCAAATATTTCCTAGGCCAACAGCTGAACCAGCTGCAGCCATAATAAACCCTAAGCTAGAGCCGAATTGTCCCCTTGAATCGGGGGTTGCGCTTACTGCCATAGATAATGCGAATGTTAAATTTTTGGGAAATAACTGCTTTTTAAGAGCTGGCTAAGATAATTTGTTTTGCTAAAATACCAATTGCCGCTCGGAAAGTTTTCGGTTCGAATCCTAACTCTTTACGAGCTTTTTCTATGATAAAACCAGTCCTTAATGGCCTTTTGGCAGGTTGGACAAAGCGAGTAGAGTCTGTTTCCTGAATGAGGCTCTTATCCAGATCAAAGAAATCAGCCGTTTCAATTGCCATTTCGTAAGGAGTCAAAAAGTCGGGTCCAGAAATATTGAAAACTCCCTCAGCGCCTTTTTCAGCAATCAAAAGGCAGCCTTCCGCCAAATCCTCAGCCAAGGTTGGCGTACGAAACTGGTCATTCACCACTTGAATAGTTTTTCCCTGCTCCAAACTTTCCTTTACCCATAAGACGATATTGGTTCGGCTCAAACCAGGAGAAATCCCAAATACCAATACAGTTCGGGCAATTGCCCAATTTAAGCCGGATTGACGGAC
>JABXHZ010000216.1 GCA_013373335.1 Cyclobacteriaceae bacterium
GTTTAAACCCATTTATTTAATCAATGAATATTCCCGCGTTTTTTATGGAGCAGAACCTAATGAGCTGGTCACAGTCAATTATGAAATGAAAAATCCTCTTCCTGAGAAAGAACGATTCCAAGGGAAGGTCTACCTGATCACTGATCACCATACTTTTTCAGCTGGTTCAATATTCGCTGAAATGTTCAAATACTATCATATGGGTAAAATTATTGGCGAACCCACTGGTAACTTGTATTCCTTCAATGGGTTTGCCTTGGCTAATTTCACCTTACCGCACTCGAAATTGTCCTTTCAGATTTCTTCAGTTTATAATATAGCCAATAACCAAGAGGAGGGATTAAAGTCTGTGGAACCTGATGTTTTTGTTGACCCAAATGATGATCCAATTGCCTACATTTTGGAAAACTTCATCGCCAATTAAAGCCCATAAAAATCAGCTTTTAAGGATATAAAGCCCGGAAGCTTTTTTTATTTTTCCACTTCATGCGATTTTAAAAAGCGGAAAACTGACCCTTTATTGACTTCAGTTTTTGACCTGAGTCACCTTTTCTGCTCATTTCTTTTTTATTGGACTTATTCTGACTGGGAAGGCTTTACCGCCCTTCACCCGCTCTGTATTTATCAGGAAAGTGGCTGACAATTATCATGTTTTGATCATCAGGGAGGTCATAACTTCATGACATTAACCTAACTCTACTGTCATGGAAAATCTCAAAAACCCCATCCTAGATAAGGCGGACCAATTTATTTCTGCCGCGAAAGAGGAATTATGTAAACCGGAAGAAGATGTCGTTGCCTACAGTGTGTGTTGGAATGCCCATCGTGCCGTGATCAATTACCTCGGAAGCTTCCTGAAAGAAAAAGGAATGGAGTTTCAGGACAATGCCAATCTGGAAGACTTGCTAAAGCAATGCAGAGCAATAGACGGTAAGTTTCACGGTCTAAATCTTTCACCTATGTATCATCGGGCTGACACCGAAGATGTTTGGATGAACCTAGATATGGCCAATGATTTCATTGCCATGGCCGAAAATACCCGCAAAGTCGTGTCGGGAGAATAATCAAACAGCAACCCATCTTCTCATGAGTAAAATAACTAACCCCAAATATCCTGGGATTCGGGCAGCCCTTGATGGAAATACAGCAGCCATCATGTGCGAAAGAGAATCCTCAGATGCAGCCGGAGCTTATCCGATCACTCCCTCCACCCAAATGGGTGAATATTGGGCAGAGGAAGCCGCCAAAGGACATCTAAATATCTCCGATAAGCCACTCATATTTATCGAACCCGAAGGCGAACACGCCGCTGCAGCAGTTACAGCCGGATTATCCATGACAGGCCAACGAGCTGCTAATTTTTCTTCGGGTCAAGGTATCGCCTACATGCATGAATCCTTGTATGCGGCCGTAGGTAAACGCCTCACTTATGTGTTAAACATCGGTGCACGGGCCATGACCAAATCTACCCTAAACGTGCATGCAGGCCATGACGACTATCATGCAGTGGATGACACGGGCTTTTTCCAGATGTTTGCCAAAAATGCCCAGCATGTGGCAGACTTAAATGTACTTGCCCACCACATCGCCGAGCTTGCACTTACGCCGGGAATTATTGCACAGGACGGGTTTTTGACAACCCACCTGATCGAAAGTCTTTATGTCCCCGAAAGAGAATTGATCAAAGAATTTCTCGGAAGACCGGATGATATCATTGATACACCTACTCCAGCCCAGCGAATCATTTATGGGGAAAAGCGAAGAAGGATCCCAGAATTATGGGATGTGGATAATCCTGTAATGGCAGGAATCGTCCAAAATCAGGATTCCTACATGCAAAGTGTGGCTGCACAACGACCTTTCTTTTTCGATCATATCAAATCCATTGCCGATAAGGCATTTGATGATTATGCCCAACTTACGGGAAGGCAATACAAACGGGTGATGACCTATAAAGCCGAGGATGCCGACTATCTTATTTTGGGTCAGGGAAGTTTGATTCCAAGTGCTGAAGCTGTAGCGGATTATCTGAGAGCCTCCCGAAAAATCAAAGTCGGGGTAGTGAATTTGGTCATGTTCCGACCTTTCCCTTCGGATTTACTTTCCAAAATTATCAAAGGCAAAAAAGGGGTAGTGGTTTTGGAACGATTGGATCAACCTCTGGCCGAAGATTTACCCATTGCCCGTGAGTTGCGCGCAGTGATTTCCAAATGTTTGGAAAATGGATTGTCTCATGACGACAAACCTTACCCAGAATTGGATTCCTATCTTCAGGCTAAAGATGTACCCAGAATTTACTCCGGCTCTTTTGGAATGGGTAGTAGAGACTTGCAGGCCGAAGGAATCATTGGAGCCATAGAAAACATGCTGCCTGACGGCAAACATAAAAAGCACTTCTACCTTTCCATTGATTTTATCCGGGAAAATGCATTCACTCCCAAACAGCGGGCTTATCAGGAAACTATTTTAGAGGCCTATCCTACGATCAAGGATTTGGGTATTCGGGGTTCGGAAAATCCAAACCTCATGCCCAAAGGAGCCACAACGGTTCGCTTTCACTCCATCGGGGGATGGGGAGCAATTACCACAGGGAAAAACCTGGCGATGACGCTTTATGACCTGTTGGGATTTGATATCAAAGCCAATCCAAAATACGGATCAGAGAAGAAGGGGCAGCCCACCACCTACTACCTTGCTGCAGCTCCCGAACCGATTCGGATGAACTGTGAGTTTTACTTTGTGGACGTAGTTCTTTCTCCCGACCCGAATGTTTTCAAGCATACCAATGCCTTGGCAGGGCTAAAAGAGGGAGGTTGCTTTATCATCCAAAGTGAGAAATCAACGCCTGAAGAAGTTTGGGCAGATATTCCCAAGCGATACCAAAGGATCATCATTGAAAATAAGATCCGGGTATTCTATATCGACGGCTTTAAAATCGCCCGTGAGGAGGCAACTGATCCAGAATTACAGCTGCGAATGCAAGGGATCGCTTTCCAAGGGGCATTTTTCGCAGCTTCTCCGCTGATGAAAACGGCTGGATTGAATGAAAAAGAATTATTGAAAGCCATCGAAGACCAACTCCAACATAAGTTCGGAGCTAAAGGTCAACGGGTAGTGGATGACAACATGCGAGTGGTTAAGCGTGGATTTACTGAAGTGCATGAAATATTGAATAAAGAAATTCAAACAGGCACCAATGGACAGGCTAACCAAAGCGTGGGAATTCCTCTTCCAAGAATGCTAAAGGATTTACCACAGAGCCAATCCAAACTGAGTGACATCCACCGATTCTGGGAGCAAACCGGTAATTTCTATGCGCAAGGGATGGGAAATGAAAACCTCACCGATCCATTTATCGGCTTGAGCTTGATTCCGGCTACTTCAGCGGTATTCCGAGATATGTCTGGAATCCGATTTGAACACCCCGAATGGATACCCAATAATTGTACGGCTTGCGGCAAATGCTACACAGTTTGTCCAGATACTGCCATACCTGGTCTCGTGAGTGACCTGAAAGATGTACTGGATACAGTAGTGAAACGCGTGAAAAAAAACCATGAAAATGTCACGCACCTAACCAAAACTGTACGCACCCTAGAGGGTAATGTCCGGACCTTGTTTAAGGAGGCTTCCAAAGACCAAACCGTCAATCAGCTGATTCATATTGCCATTGACTCCTTGATTCAGGAAAATAAGGATAAGGCCGATTTAGTGGAAGAACTGGGCTGGTTCAAAGAAGAACTAGGCGATTTCAAGTTTGCCTTGACCCGTCCATACTATGATCTCCATGAGAAAAAATCTCCTAATTCGGGCGGTTTGTTCAGCATCACGGTCAATCCCAATACCTGTAAAGGTTGTAATGAATGTATTAAGGTCTGTGAAGATGATGCCTTGGTTTCAGTAATTCAGACAGAGGGATCGATTGCCCGCTTGAGAAAAGATTGGGATATGTGGACGGACCTTCCTACTACACCTGAAAAATTCAACCGAATTGACAGTCTAGAAGAAAAAATAGGCCCTTTAGAAACCATCCTCTTGAACAAGGATGCTTATCAACACTTTGTCAGCGGGGACGGAGCCTGTCTAGGTTGCTCCGAAAAATCCGTGGTCCATTTATTCATTGCCACGGTAGAATCCTTGATGCAGCCTCGCATCAAAAAACATATGGACCAATTGGATGATCTCATCCAAAAATTAGAGCAACACATCCAAACTCGCCTACTCGAATCCATTAATATCAAGGATACCGATGCGATAGAACGAATTCTAAACGAGTCTACTCATACCGACCTGACAATGTCCGGCATCGCCAGCAAGTTGGAAGCGGTAAGTGGTACCAAGCCAATTGATCAAGAATGGTTGAAGGAAACAAGCCACCTGATTTCTGAGCTCAGAAAGTTGAAATGGAAATATACTGAAGGGATCACTGGTAGAGGTAGATCTTCCATGGGTATGACCAATGCAACAGGTTGTACCTCTGTATGGGGCAGTACCTATCCTTACAATCCCTATCCTTTCCCTTGGGCCAACCACCTTTTCCAAGATTCTCCTTCCATGGCAATGGGCATCTTCGAAGGGCACATGTCCAAAATGGCTGATGGATTCAAAGCGATTCGAAAGGCAAACCTAATTCTAGAAGGAAAATATAGACCTGAGGAACACAAAGATTTCTTTACTTACTTCACCTGGAAGCAATTTACCGATGAAGAATGGTTGCTTTGTCCTCCAGTGGTGGCCTTAGGCGGGGATGGAGCCATGTATGATATTGGCTTCCAAAACCTCTCTAGAATGATGGCCTCCGGAAAGCCGATCAAAGTAATCGTAGTGGATACCCAGGTGTACTCCAATACAGGTGGACAAGCTTGTACCTCCGGATTCATTGGTCAGGTCTCAGACATGGCACAATACGGCAAAGTTTGGAAAGGAAAACCTGAACCACGAAAGGAAATCGGTCTTATTGCTATGGCACATCGCAACACCTACGTCATGCAAGGTACGCTGGCCAATACCAGTCATATGATCGAAGGATTTATTGATGGCTTGATGACTAAGCGACCAGCCTTGTTCAACCTTTACACCACTTGCCAACCAGAACATGGAGTGGCGGATGATTTGGGTTCACATCAGGCGAAGTTGGCGGTTGAGTCCAGAGCCTATCCAATCTTCAGGTATAATCCTGATTTGAGCGTGAAAATCCAAGAGGCCCTAGACTTGTCTGGAAACCCAGCTATGGATAAGGATTGGCCGACTTATGAGCTGAAATATGTGGAGAATGGAATCGAAAAATCCATGGAAGTTCCCATGACCTTTGCTGATTTCGCTTTGACAGAAGGCCGGTTCAGAAAGCATTTCAGAAATGCTCCACCTAATACCTGGAACGAAAACATGATCCTACTCACGGAATTCTTGGATATGAGCGAGGAGGATAGGGAAGGCAAATTCCCATTCATCTGGGCAGTGGACAGAAAAAATCAATTGACCCGGGTGATTGTCGCCAAAACCATAGTCGAATCATGTGAGGAACGAAGAGACTTCTGGATCTTACTTCGTGATTTGGCAGGGGCAAAACCTGAGGCAAGTACCGAGCCGGATCTCGAAAGCAAAATTCGAACAGAGATCATCGGAAAGATTGCCAGAAAATTGGCACAGCTTGCCGGCGGAAATGGAAGCAGCCTCTCTACTTCAGTCTTTCAGGAAAAGCCAGAACAGGAAGTCACCACCGAGGCCGAAGCTTCAAAAAGCGAAACGGGTATGTCAGCTTGGATTGAAACAGATGAGTGTACTTCATGCAATGAGTGCATCAACTTGAATCCAAAGATTTTTGCCTATAACAAAGACAAAAAAGCCTACATAAAGGACGCACATGGGGGGCCTTACCAAGACTTGGTATTAGCTGCCGAAAAATGTACCGCACAGGTAATCCATCCTGGACTGCCTGCCGATACTTCAGGAAAAGACGTAGAAAAATGGATTAAACGAGCCGAGAAATACAATTAAAGGCTATGCTTACGATTAAGAAACATACCTTTAAGCATGGTGTTCATCCTCCCGAAAACAAAGAGGAAACCAATAGGCTCCCTATCCGTCAGTTCTCCTTTGCGCCACTGATTATCCTTCCTGTTTCGCAGCACATAGGCAAGCCTTCCAAAGTAATTGTTCGAGAAGGGCAGGAGGTAATTCGAGGACAAAAGTTGGCAGAATCGGATGGGTTCCTGTCGGTTCCACTGCATTCCCCAGCCACAGGAATCATTCGCAAGATTGCCAATGTACCCACCCTGTCTGGAAAGATGACCACTGGAATCTATTTGGAGCCCTTTCCATCCTCCACACAGGAGATTTTGGAAGGAAATCCCATCGATTTGGAAACAGCTACACCAGAGGAAATCCTATTGGGAATTCAACAAGCAGGTATTGTTGGGTTAGGAGGAGCAGCATTTCCCACTCACGCCAAATTGAAAATCCCGGAAGGAAAGCATTGCGACACCCTAATCATCAACGGCATCGAATGTGAACCCTACCTGACTACGGACCATCGCGTGATGTTGGAGCAACCTGATGATATTTTCATGGGGATCAAATACCTCATGAAGGCTACCGGTGCAAAACGAACCATCATTGGCATTGAGGCCAATAAAAAGGATGCTGCAGAATTTCTCGCTGGAAAACTTGACGGAAAAGATCCTGTTTCAGTGGAGGTTGTTCCTGTCAAATATCCCCAAGGAGCAGAGAAAATGTTGATTACAGCCATTTTGGGTAAGGAGGTTCCCTCCGGAGGTTTGCCTATCGATGTAAATGTTGTAGTCGTGAATGTGGCCACCACCGCAGAAATAGGCCGCTTATTGCCCCACGGGCGAGGAATTCAGGAAAGGGTGATCACAATAACAGGACCCGGGGTAAAGAAAAAAGGCAATTACCTGATCCCGATTGGAACTCCTCTTCGCTATGTTCTGGAGGAAGTAGGTGTGGAAGAAAGTATCAGTGAAGTATACATGGGAGGCCCTATGATGGGTGTTGCCGTAGGAAACTTGGACATTTCAATAGTCAAGGGAACTTCAGGAATTGTTGTCTTTAATGAAAAGCAAGTTCACAAATCCGCCCAAGTATACCCTTGCATCAAATGTGGGGCTTGTGTGGATGCTTGTCCATTATCATTGAACCCCTCCAAATTGGGCATTCTAGCCAAATTTGAGAGTTATGATAAAATGGCAGAAGAATACCACCTGATGGACTGTTTTGAGTGTGGCTCCTGCTCCTTCGTTTGCCCTTCTCATATCCCTTTGGTTCAGTATTTCCGCTTATCCAAATCAATCATCCGTAAACGAAAATCTGCCTGATGCTAAAGCAAACACTACATATTAGCACATCCCCCCACCTCGTTAAAGGCAGCAGTGTCGAGGTGATTATGCGCAATGTGGTCTGGGCAATGCTTCCCACGGCGGCCTTTTCGGTTTATGCTTTCGGGTGGAATGCTGCCTTGGTATTAATTACCTCCACGTTATCCTGCGTACTAACAGAACATGTTCTTTGTCGATTATCAGGTAAAAGAAGTACAGTTTCCGACTGGTCTGCGATTATCACGGGTTTGTTACTTGGATTAACGCTACCTCCCATATTTCCGCTTTGGATGACTTTCCTTGGAGGAGTCATCGCAATCAGCGTAGGAAAGTTTTTATTTGGAGGATTAGGCTACAATGTCTTTAACCCAGCCTTGGTGGGCAGAGCAGTTCTTCAAGGAGCCTTTCCAGTGGCGATTACCACTTGGTATGATGGCTTTGCTGCAGATCGATTTTCTTCTATCAACAGCTCCCTATTGGCAGCACCCTTTATGAAACCGGTTGTGGATGGCGTTTCCGGAGCAACTCCGCTTTCAGCTTTCAAATTTGACGGGGTCATTACAGATACAGCAGACTTAGCCTTTGGTTTTGTAAGTGGATCTGCCGGAGAAACCAGTGCAATCCTCATCCTTCTAGGCGGGATATATCTAGTTACTCGGAATTTCATGAATTGGAGAATTCCAGTCTCCATACTGCTGACCGTCTTTGTTTTAAGTGGGATATTCTATTGGATTGATCCCTCTAAATACCCATCTCCTCTATTCATGCTCTTCTCGGGAGGACTTATGCTTGGAGCGGTCTTTATGGCCACCGACATGGTAGCCTCACCCATCACAAAATGGGGAGTAGTTCTCTATGGAGCAATTATCGGGACATTTATCGTGGTCATCCGGATTTGGGGAGGCTTACCGGAAGGAGTTATGTACGCCATCTTATTGGGAAATGCAATATCTCCGCATATCGACCGATTGATTCGCTATAGGGTTTATGGAACTTCATTAAAATCATCATGACAGATTCTACCACCATAGCCCCATCCAATAGTTTAAAAATGCTACGTGCCATGGCAGGCATTGGCGTTTTATGTGGATTGCTGATTGTTCTTACCTATGAAGGCACATTGCCTCGAATCGAACTATTGAGAGCGCAAGCACTTGAAGAAGCCATCTTTAAAGTGGTTCCGGGAATTACCCAAATGCAGGCTTATACTTATAAAAATAATGCATTTGTTCCTGCCGAAGAAACGGATTTGGATGTGGTATATGCCGGATATGACAGCGAGGGAGCTTTCAAAGGAATAGCCATCGTAGCTACAGGGCAAGGTTATGCCGATGTTATCAAAATCATTTACGGCTATGACCCTGAAAAGGAGCAAGTCGTTGGCTTTTATGTACTGGAAAGCAAAGAGACCCCAGGACTAGGTGACAAAATTGAGAAAGACCCCACATTTCTTGAAAATTTCAAAGGCTTAGATGTGACCTTGAATGCGGACAAAACGGCCTTGAAAAACCAGGTTATCACTGTAAAAAAGGGTACAAAAACCAATGCATGGGAGGTCGACGGAATCAGCGGTGCGACCATTTCCTCTCGGGCTATCGGAGAGATCCTAAAACAAAGTACTTCAGAGTGGGTACCGCTGATTTATCAAAATAAGACAGCTTTTAAATCCAGAGGAAATGAATAAGGAGATAACTAAAGCGACGACCCTTTCCTCTACAGATGAGTTTATCAAAGGTCTGTGGAAAGAGAACCCTGTATTTGTTCAAGTCTTGGGAATGTGTCCGGTGTTGGCTGTTTCCAATACGGCAATCAATGCACTTGCCATGGGGCTAGCTACTGCTTTTGTCCTGATCATGTCCAACAGTTTGGTTTCGTTGCTTCGAAATTTCATTCCCAAAGAAGTCCGCATCGCCTCTTACATTCTGATCATCGCCACCTTCGTGACCATGATTGATTATGCCATCCAAGCCATCAGTGTAGAACTTCACAAAAACCTGGGTGCATTCATTTCGCTGATTGTGGTGAATTGTCTTATTCTCAGCCGGGCTGAGGCTTTTGCCTCCAAAAATACCTTAGGAAAATCCATTATGGATGCCTTGGGCATGGGATTAGGCTTCACCTTGGGTTTGGTCAGTCTTGGACTTGTCCGGGAAATCCTGGGTAGTGGGGCTGTTTTTGGAATCCCGATCCTACCTGAAAACTTTCAAGAATGGGTCATCATGATTCTTCCCGCCGGCGGCTTCTTCACTTTAGCTGCTTGGTTATTGGTTTTCAACCTGTACAAACAAAAACGTAACGCCTTATGAATCAGGAATCATTCAGCCAAATATTCATCAATGCTTGTCTAGTCAACAATTTTGTATTGGCTTATTTCCTTGGAATTTGTCCTTTCTTAGGCGTCTCGGGAAAAATCGACACAGCAGGAAAAATGGGAGGAGCGGTAACTTTTGTGATGCTAATAAGCTCCATGTGTGCTTATGGTATTCATGCCTTTCTGGAAGCAATTGATGCACCCTTCCTCCAGTTGATCAGCTATATCGTAGTCATTGCCTCCACCGTACAATTGGTCGAAATGTTTGTGAAAAAAATGAGCCCTGCTTTGTTTCAGGCTTTGGGTATTTTCCTCCCTTTGATCACAACCAACTGTGCTATTCTGGGATTGGCCTTATTTCAGACAAACAAAGGATACGATTTCTTCCAAAGCGTCACCTATGCATTTGGAGCTGGAACAGGGTTCACCCTTGCGCTTCTATTGATGGCCGGATTACGAGAGCAATTGGATTTCGCAGAAGTACCCAAAGTCATTAGAGGAACAGTCCTGACCTTAGTGGCAGCAGGGATTTTATCCTTAGCATTTATGGGTTTTTCAGGATTGGGCAGCAACTAAATAAAGAGCAATGTTGATGAAATACGCAATCGGAATACTGGGAATAACAGGCTTAATGATAGCCTGGGTGATTGTCCAATATCTCTGGAGATTGGTATTTATGGATAAAAACTCCTCCGAAGACGTGCTTGCCGGTAGAGGGGACTGCGGCAATTGTGGCTGTGGCACGCAATGTCAACTAAAAACTACTAAAAAATAAGAAAATGGCACATTTATCAGATTATGACACCCGCAGGCAATATACAGCCATCGTGAAAAAAACCCGAAGGCTCACTCCCGAGGATTCCCAAGAAATACGGGAATTAGTTTTGGAAGTCAAAGACCCTTCATTTCACTGTGAAATTGACCAAAGTTTTGGAGTATTGATCCAAACAAAGGATGATTTCGGAAATACCCAGCACCACCGGCTGTACAGCGTGGCCGATTTACCCCAAAAAGTGAAAGGCAAAACTTGGGTTACCTTACTGGTGAAGCGCTGCAATTATGTGGATCCCTTCAGTGGAGAATTGCAATACGGAATTGCCTCTAATTACCTGTGCGATCGAAAGGTAGGAGATGAAATTACCATCACCGGGCCCTTTGGACTTGCCTTCTCCGTGCCAGAAGACCATCATGCTAATCTCATTTTAATTGGTATGGGGACAGGAATCGCTCCGTTCAGAGCCTTCATTAAACACATTTATTCCAACATCAAGGATTGGGAGGGAAGAATACGGCTTTTCTATGGAGCAAAGACAGGCTTGGAATTACTCTATCAAAATGAGCTTGATAATGACTTAACCAGTTATTACGATCAAAAAACATTTCAAGCCATTCATGCACTAAGCCCAAGACCTGTTTGGAATGATGTCATGACCTTAAATGAATCTATTGAAGAGCGATCTGAGGAAATAATTGACATGCTTTCCAACCTCAATACCTACATCTATGTGGCCGGACATGAAAAGGTAAAAGAGGGATTGGATGAGGTGTTTGGCAAATTGATGGGCTCCAAAGAAAAATGGGAGACCAGAAAAGCAGAGCTTATTGCAGGAAAAAAATGGGCTGAAATTATCTATTAGCGAAAAAAGAAATGTCAATAGTCATCGCGGTTTTAGCACTTGGTGGACTCACCCTCGCCCTCGCCCTCCTCTTGATAGTGGCGAATAAGAAACTCTATGTTTATGAGGATGAGCGAATCAATGTGGTGGAGGATATGCTACCACATGCCAATTGCGGAGCCTGCGGTTTTCCGGGATGTAGACCATTCGCAGAAGCATTAGTTGCGGGAAAAGTCCTTCCAGGTAAATGTACAGTCAGTTCACCCGAAGGCCGGGAAGCAATCGGGGAGTTTTTGGGGATTTCTGTGGGGAATGAAGAAAAGAAAGTCGCTCGCTTGGCCTGTGGTGGAGGAACCAATGTAGCCCGAAATAAAGCCACCTACGAAGGAATGGAAAGTTGTCAGGCAGCTGCTCTGGTCAGTGGAGGAGGAAAAGGATGTTTCTGGGGATGCTTGGGGTTAGGAGACTGTCAAAAAGTATGTGATTTCGGAGCTATTCATTTGGATGAACATTCCCTACCTGTTGTAGATCTTGAAAAGTGTACCGCTTGCGGAGATTGTGTGGAAGTCTGCCCGAAGGATTTGTTTTCTCTCCAACCTATCAGCCATCAGCTTTGGGTAAATTGTAAAAACCTGGAAAAAGGTGATGATATTCTGGAAGACTGTCAGGTAGCTTGTACGGCCTGCGGTAGATGCGCTATGGATGCTCCCGGCGACCTCATTGTCATTGAAAATAATCTACCTGTCATCAACTATTCCCTTGCTCACCAAACACAAGACCCTATTCAGCGCTGCCCAACAGGAGCCATTGTCTGGCTCGATCCAAAATTTGGCATCGTAAAAGGAAGAGAGAGCAGTAAAATCATTCGAAAAGGGGATCGTGAACCCGGTTTTTCCTAAAACAACACAAAAAAAGAGGCTTTCGAGTCTTGATTTTCAAGGGTTTAGTATGCAGTAACCTCCCCTTAAACCTGATATATATCTAGGCATTAACTGATTTCGGTCAATAAAATACAGGGTAAATTTTTTTTACTTACTCTGGATAAAACTATAGGCCATGATCAGTAATCCAGCCAGTCAGCCTTCCGAAACAAATCGATTTGAAAGGACCAAAATCAAAGAAGCGATAATTGAAATTGTCAGCGACTCAGGCGAAGGTGCACAGAAATGTGGACAGAGCTTAGGGGCCATTTCTGCCAAAATGGGAAATGGCGTTTGGACAGTCGAAATTATCCCTGCAGAAATCCAACCACCAGCCCGATCTAAGGCAGGTGCTTCAGGAATCCGAGTCAGAATGGGTAGCAATAAAATCACCAATATGGGAGACCATGCCGATTTGGTAGTTGCCTTGAATGAACAAGTCCTTTATGGACGGATCGACCAGAATGCCTACAAGCCGGGCACTTATCTCCTGATTGAAAACAAATGGGCTACCCATACCGAAGAGACAGCAATCGCCTACAAAGAATCCATCGAGCATTTCAAAGAACTAGGCTACAAAATCTTTGAAATTCCCATGGAAAAGGAATGTCTGAAGCACGTGAGCGATGCCAAAAAGGGTAAAAACATGTGGGTACTTGGTCTGCTCTGCAACCTGTATGATCGGGATTTAGAGATAGCTGAAAATCAGGTGAAATACATCTTTCGAAAAAAGGATGAAAAAATCATTCAGAGCAATCTCGAATTACTCCATGCCGGCTATGAATATGCTACCGAAAACTTCCCCATGCATTTTACTATTCCGAGTAAATTGAGTGAGGAGGATTATGTGGTGATGAATGGAAATGAAGCAATTAGTCTGGGAGTCATGGCCGCAGGTATTGAAGTCTGTTCCATGTATCCCATTACACCCGCTACTTCGGCAACCCATGCCATGGCTGAAACCATTGAATCTGCTGGGGGAATCATCCATCAGGCTGAAGATGAAATTGCTGCGATTGGATTTGCCGTGGGGGCTTCCTATGCCGGTAAAACGGCTGTAACCATCACGTCTGGACCGGGTATTGCCCTCAAAACAGAATTTATCGGTTTGGCGGTTATGGCAGAAGTTCCGCTTGTCATTATCGATGTACAACGGGGAGGCCCTTCTACTGGCTTACCTACCAAAGTGGAGCAAGGTGATTTATTGGCAGTACTCTATGGTGCCCCCGGAGATTCACCGAAGGTAATCATTGCTCCATCCACGATCGAGGAATGTTTCCATTTCGTTATTCTAGCCCGAAAATTGGCGGAATCGTTTCGAACGCCAGTTTTTGTACTCACTGATGCCAATTTGGCCACGGGAGTCCAACCTTTCCCCCGTCCGAAAATAAAATCTGAATGGTTTGCAGGACCCATTGATCAAAGCCCTTGGAAAGAAGGCGTCAAGGTATATGATTGGGATAAAAACACCGGAATCAGCAAACGACCTATACCTGGGCAAAAAGGTGGGATGTACACCCTAACAGGACTAGCCCACGATGAGGATAGTCACGTAGCCTATGACCCTGCGATCAACCAACGAGCTGTAGAAAGCAGAAGCCGCAAACTGGCTGCTTTACGGGCAACACTCAAACCTCCAACCATCCATGGAGACCAGGAAGGGGACATGTTGTTAGTTGGATGGGGATCCACACGGGGAGCTATTGAGGAAGCGGCTGAACGGGCCCGAGAAAAAGGAGCGAAGGTTAGCAGTATTCATCTCCGCTTTCTGAGCCCGATGGAACCAGGACTGAAGGATATATTCAGCAAGTTTAAGAAAGTAATGACTGTAGAAATTAACTACAGTGATACGGTAGGAAACCCCTTAATAACCGAGGAAAATCGGCGCTATTCCCAATTGGCTTGGTACTTAAGGGCACAAACACTCACTGACATCGACTGCTTGAGCAATGTGTTTGGCCAACCCATGAGCCCCATTCAGATTTTGAAACGGCTCGAAAAAGAACTCAACTTAACCTTAATCGATTAGACCATGATTTCTTTCCAACCAGATTTTTGCGAAATCCTACCGCCAGACGAAGAGCATTACAGCATTGAGGATTATGGAAGCAGTAAAGCACGATGGTGCTCGGGCTGCGGAGCTCATACCATCTTGCATTCGGTACAAAAGCTATGTGAAGAAGAGCAACTTCCACCTGAAAAAACGGTATTTGTGTCTGGAATTGGGTGTAGTAGCCGTTTTCCACATTATATGAAAACCTATGGATTTCATGGTCTTCATGGCCGGGCACTTCCCGTAGCAAGTGGGGTAAAATTTAGACGACCTGATTTGAACGTTTTTGTAATAACAGGCGATGGAGATTGCTGCTCCATCGGTGCCGGCCATTGGGTACATGCCATTCGATATAATATGAAAATGGTCGTTTTGCTTTTTGATAATTCAATCTATGGCTTGACAAAAAAACAAACTTCCCCAACCAGTCCCTTGGGAACCCACTCTAACACCCATCCTAGAGGTTCGGTCATTCCTCCCATCAATCCCATTCAGTCCACCTTGGGCTTTGCGAATGTCTCCTTTGTGGCCCAGACGATTGACTGGAAACCGGCTCATCTAAATGCAACCCTAAAGAAAGCATTTGACCACCCGGGTTTGGCTTTCGTTCGCATTGTGCAACGCTGCCCAATTTGGATGCGGGATACCTACGAACCCACAGTCAAAGATCCCAATGCCCTCACCTTACTAGATCATGAGGATGGTATTCTCTTGGACGAGAAAGCCAAAAGCACATTCCGACACATCCAACAGCATGATCCCAGCAACTTGATCAAAGCACGGGAAGTAGCAGAATTAGTCAAAGAGACCACACCAATAGGCCTCTTTTATCAGAATAAAAATGCCATCCGATACGATGAATATGGAGCCCATAATCTTGGGATTTCGGTAGAAGAACGAATTGGAGCAATTAATACACTCATGGATCGATACGCCATCTAATGGATTGGTTATGAAAGACGAAATGACAAACGAGGTAAAACAGGATATTCCATCCTTTTCCTGGGAAAAAAAAGAGCCAGCACCTGAAGCAGAAATGCAGGCTTTTTGGAAAAAATTAAGGCATTTTTATCGAACCGGTGTCTTACCGACAGATTTAGAAAAAAAATCGGTTAGCGCTGTCCTTTTTGACTTGTTGGGCAGTGAGTACGATACCGCTTATCCCTTCATTTTAAGTGAAAAAAACGGAACTTCTCATACCATTGAATGGAATTCCAGTACCCCTTTCCATTTTCTGGATTTTGCAGTTTCGAAGCATCACCAAAGCAACAGAAAGTCCTTCACCTCTCGATTGTCGGAATTAATCACAGGTCTGAACCAATTGTTGCAGATTGAAGATACCCAATCCGAACAGGAGTCTTTAAAAAACACCTATGATTTTGCCGATGAACTGATCGCATTTGACAAAATGGTGAATCTGCTTCCGCGTGGTCCAAAAACAGATCTTTCTGAGAAAAGGCTTCATCGATTGAATGAAGTAATCCAGACTTTGCAAAAAGGCCTGAGCCTTTACAAGGAAAAGGAAAGTCTGGTGATTTTGGAAAAATCCTTAAAGTCCGGTTTATCCAAAGAGGCTCTATTCGAAAACTCCCAGATAATTGACTCAACAAATGACATTTTTGAGGATGCCCTGAGCATTTTCAGCAAAGAAGTAAACTCCTTTGTAGCCTTAATAAAAGCTTTTCGTATTGCCTCTCTAGAGATTTCTGACGAATTCAAAGAAGAAGTTCATGAGGAATTTTTCGAGCATTTTACCTGGTATCGATTATCCAAGGAAGAACTGAATTTGTTTCATCCTGTAATATTGATTTGTACCAAGAACTATCTGTTTGATCATTTAGCTTCCTTTTCAAGGCTCTTGGCTTCCAATCGTCCAATAAAGATATTGGTATTGAATCAGGACCTGATCACAGCTCCAGAGAAAGAGCTCGCTTGGGAAGACGCCTCCCGTCAATACAAACAGGAAATCGCAACCTTAGCAATCTCCCATCGCAATGTTTCTATTTTTCAAAGCGGCATGGATGATCCCGAGTATATTCTGGAAGGCATCGAAAATTGCCTAAAATCCACATCCCCAAGCATTTGTCATCTTTCTATTCCTGAAGCAGAAAAACTGGATGGAAAAAAAGCCATGCTGATTATGAAGGCTGAAAATGCAGGCCGATATTTTCCGAAAATTAACTATGACCCTTCCGAGTCAAGCTCCTCTGGAAATAGATTCCAACTTTCTAAAAATATCCAGCATAGCGAATCCTGGCCAACCTTTAGCCTCCAAGCAAAAGATAATAATGGTTCCGAAACCCGAATGGAAGTAACTTTTACCTATGCGGATTACAAGGCAATTTTTTCGGAGAAAGCACAGGAATTACTACTGATCCCCTCGGAATTTTATACTGAACATTTGATTCCTCTCAGCGATTACCTACAACTGGCAGAAGCTGATCTCTACGGCAAAATTCCTTATATCTGGCTCAAGGATGAGCAGGATCATTTGCACCGAGCTGCTATCCCGAATGTGTGGGTCGTTTCTTGTCAAGAGCGTCTGGATTTTTGGAATCAGTTGCAAGACTTGGGAAGATTATACAGCTCTTCCGAAAAAGTAGCTCATTCAGTAGATAATCTACCTTCAGAAGAAAATACTAGCAATGGCCCTGAGATTGATCGTCAGCAAATGTTAAAAGAACTGCAGGAAGAAGCTATGGCTGTTGCTGCGCAAAAATTGATTTCGGTCTTATTGGATGATGAAGAATTCCAACTTCAAGGGGACGCACTCTCTCTGGCAGAAGAACAGGTCATTCCGGAAAAAAAACCTGATTTTAAGCAAAATGAAACTGAAAAGGTGGAGGAAGCAGCTGCCAAACCCTCCATGGAAGCTTGGGTAGAAAGCGAAAATTGTACTTCCTGTAACGAATGTGTGGATAAGTACCCCAACTTGTTTAAGTACAATAAAGAAAAGCAAGCCTTTATCCCTGACCCTTCAAAAGGAACTTTTGAAGAATTGGTCAAAGCGGCAGAAAAATGCCCTGCAGCTTGCATTCATCCCGGGATGCCTTTAAATCCCAAAGAACCAAACTTGGACAAGTTGATTAAACGGGCTGAGAAATTTAACTAAATGGAAGTTTGAAAATCCTAAAATTAAATTTTACGGAAAACAAGAGACTATTCTTAGTATTTGTCGACTTAATTCGAAAACCAAAAATCCAATATCATTCAAAATCCAAATACCATTTAAAAAACTTTTCCTGAATTTTAATTTTCTCCTTACGAACGTAATCAAGGTACGCATTTGCCACGGGAGAAAGCTTTTTATCCTTTAGCCAAATTAGTCTCCAGTCCGTTTTAAGGGGAAGGTCTCGCTTTCGAATAATCTTTAAGGAGCCCTCAAGCAATTCACTTTTAATGCCTATAAGAGGCAAAATGGAATGACCTATCCCTGCTATCACAGCTTGCTTTACTGCTTCATTGGAAGTCAATTCAATTTGCTTCCGCTTGCTTCCTTTCTTGTCAAAATATTGCTCCATTACCCGGCGAGTTGCCGAACCCTCTTCCCGATAAATGAGCGTTTTATTCTTGGTATGATTTTCCGGGTTTCCTACCATGTACAATTTATTCTCTATTAAAAAAACCTCCTCTACCTCCACTTCTTCCGGAAGAACTGATACCACCGCAAAATCCAGTTCATTATTCTTAAGACTTTCTACCACTTTGGATTTGTTTGTGACATCAAGCGACAAGTCAATTCCCTTGTGTGCGTCCAGAAATCCAGTGAGGAAATACGGAATTACGTACTTCCCCGTCGAAGCAACCGAAATCCGGAGTCGGCCGGTATAGATTCCCTCATATTCCTTGGTTTTATATTTCAAAGCTTCCAGCTCATCAAAGATCCGTTTGGCTATTTCGGCTACTTCATAACCAAATTCAGTCACATAAAGCTGCCTTCCAACAATTTCGGTAAGCGGAAATTTAAACTGATTTTGAAAGTTTTTTAACTGTATGGATACTGCCGGCTGAGTCATAAACAGCTCTTCAGATGCTTTGGTAATACTCTCTGTTTCAATCACTTTTAGAAACACCCGCAATTGGTTGATGGTGTAATTCATATATTTTGTTTATGCTTTACATTATAAATATAAATAAAAATATATGACGTTCTCCTGCTAGTTTTGCACAAAACTCTGAGTATGAATCTCTTGATCTTGAGCGTTCTATTTATCTTCCCCGCCCTACTATTTTCTCTAACAAATTTCCGATCCTTTTCCCTTCGTGCGAGCTATGGACTTCTACAAATTGGTTTGTATGTAGCCATAGTCCTCGGTCTAGGGGCTATGGTTTGGACTTATCTCAATGAAACAGTCAGTGCAAACCTTCTCCTTTTTGGAGACTTTGGTCTAACCCTTCGTTTGGATGCGCTTAGCAGCCTAATGTATACCATGATAGCAATCATCGGTTTGGTGGTGGTTCGCTACAGTAGAAACTATTTAGACGGAGAAAAAAGACATAAACATTTCATTGCCCGATTAGCGATGACGATCGCTTTTGTGCAATTATTGGTTATCTCTGGCAACCTAGCCATACTCTTCATCTCTTGGGTAGGTACTAGCATAGGATTACACCAACTATTACTTTTCTACCCTGATCGAAAGAAAGCCCGATTGGCGGCAAGTAAAAAGTTCCTAATTGCCCGCTTGGGCGATTTAACACTTTTATCCGCATTTATCCTGATTTACTTACAATTTGGAACAGCCGATCTTTCAGGAATATTTGAGCAAGCCCAGAGTCTTTCCCGAAATAACCCCCCATTCAATTTGGAATTAGCAGGTATTCTACTTGTAGCAAGCGCTTGCCTAAAATCAGTTCAACTTCCCTTTCATGGATGGCTTTTGGATGTGATGGAAACACCTACTCCTGTTTCAGCCTTATTGCATGCTGGATTACTAAACGCAGGACCATTCCTAATCCTGAGATTTTCATTCCTAATTGATATTAGCACAATAGCACCTCTTGTTTTGATCATAGTAGGAGGGCTCAGCGCACTCTTTGGAGCCATAACCTCCACGACTCAACCTTCCATTAAAACCTCCTTGGCCTATTCAAGTATCGGCCATATGGGGTTTTCCTTAATGGTCAGTGGTCTCGGTGTGTATTCGGCCTCACTGCTTCACCTCGTTGCACACTCCTTTTACAAAGCACATTCCTTCCTTTCTTCAGGCAGTCTTATTGAAAAAGTACAAACGAGCGGAGCAGATAATTATAGGAGATCTAATCAATTTGGGAGAATAGTACTGGCCTTTATTACCTCCTCACTGCTCTATATTGGGGTGACGGATTTCTGGCAAACTAATTTTGAAATGGAATTTCAAATGCTAGTCATCTCAGGAATCATATTTTTAAGCATCCTTTCCCTCCATATCAATACGTTGGATTCGAATAATGGCGTTCGATCTATCACTTTCCTATTAGTCGGCTCACTGATCGTAGTGAATTGTTTCTACTTTTTCGAGCATGCCTTTGCTGTATTTCTTGGAAACCAGATACCAGCAATCCGAACTCTGGATGAACCAGTTCAGATGATGGTCCTTGGACTAATGGTTTTATTCCTATTTACGGTCTTAAGTCAATCGGTTTTTCTACAGTTCAAAAATTCATTATTCCTGAAGCGAATGGAAATCCATTTCAGAAATGGTCTGTATATCAATCATCTTATGGACCGTTTCATGAATTCATTGTCCCTAAAGACATCAAAATAATCACCTAATCGATGCCTATGTCTACCTATCAGCGAGTTCTAGAAAAAACAAACAAGCGCATTGCTCCCTCCTGGCCGCTAAAAAACTTTGTAGCGGTCAATCCCTATGCAGGTTTTACAGATACTGACTACAGGGAAACGGCTCAAATCATGGATTCAAGAGCCGGAGTCAAGATGACCATGCCGCTTTCATTTTATCTGGATCAGCTAGATAAAGGGGCTATTCATCGAGATGACGTTAAAAAAGCGATCAATAAATCTGGAAAACAGGATTTTTCTGTTGACAGCTTTATTGTAAAAGCAAAAGCATTTCAAGAGAAGGTCTCTTCTGAAAATCAGGAATATAATTTCCTAGATATTGCTTCAAGACTTGATCAAACAAACTGGAAGGAACTCATGGTAGATAGGGTTTCTTTTTGGGCAGCATCACACTTCGACAAGTATGTGGGTATTTGGGGAAATAAAGATTTAGAAAAAGGTCTCTATCGTGCTTGGATACAGGAAGCCCAAATTGACCGAAGCCCTGAAATCATGGGCTTGTCAGGATTTAGATCTTCCATCAAACAACTCCCTCAAAACCCGCTGGAATTTATTGATAACTTTTTATCCCAACTCAAACTGGACGAAGAGGAAAATGAGGCCTATCTTCATGCGCTACTACTGAAAGTGCTTGGGTGGTCCTCCTATATTGCAGGGCTTGACTTTCATAATACACTTTATGATGGGAACAAATCGAATCTCAAGGAGTTTCTCGCAGTTTTATTGACCTGGGAAAATTATTTTCTGAATCATTCCAAAAACAAGGAGAAAATCAAGGCCCTTTGGTACCAAAAATGGCATTCCGGCGAACCACTCCACGCCGAAAATGAAGTTCTCAAATTATCACTCATCTTCCAGGATGCACTTGATTTTGCTTCACAAAAGGAATTGAAATCCTCCTTTAAGGAGCATGGTGCCTTCGAAACCGAGGATCAGGTCGATGCCCAAATGGTATTTTGTATTGATGTCCGATCCGAAGTTTTCAGAAGAAACTTAGAAATGGTAAACCCTAAAATTGAAACGGTTGGATTTGCCGGATTTTTCGGGTTCCCAGTTAAATATGTTCCATTAGGGCATGATGAGGGCAAAAATCAGTGTCCCGTTTTGATTCCTTCAAGTGCCTTGGTGAAAGAATCTTGTCCGGATGAATCCCATGCCACTAAAAAACGAGTTTCAGATCATCAAATTGGAAAGACTTGGAAAAAGTTTAAATCTGGAGCTGTTACTTCCTTTGGTTTTGTGAGCCCAATAGGTTTATCCTTTTTGCCCAAAATTTTGCTTAACTCTTTCCACTTGACAAGACCTTTAAAGGATCCCAAAAAGGACGGAACCGGAAAATGGCTCAAGGAAGGAAAAATGCTTGATCTATCTTTTATTGATATAGCGGATAAAGTTTCTATGGCAGCTTCAGCTTTGACGGGAATGGGACTAAAAGACAAGGTTGCCCGATTTGTATTAATAACAGGGCATGGTTCCTCTTCTGTGAATAACCCCCATGCTTCGGGATTGGACTGTGGTGCTTGTGGAGGACACTCCGGAGAACTGAATGCCTTGACCGCTCAATATATCTTCAATGATCCCGAAGTCAGGAATAGATTGAAGGAAGAGGGCATTCATATTCCTGAAGAAACTATCTTTCTGGCTTGTCTTCACGACACTACCACCGATGATATCCACTTTATCAACGACACGTGGGTTCCCGAATCCCGCCAAAATGAATTGCATCAGTTAAAGGAATCCATAGTGCTAGCCAGCAAACATACCCGACTCGAGCGAAAACTTCGTTTGCAAGTTGATGGCAAATCGGATGTTGAAATCGAAAAGCAGCTTAAAGCACGTGCACAGGATTGGGCGCAGGTCAGGCCAGAATGGGGCTTGGCTGGTTGTCATTCATTTATTATCGCTCCCCGAAATCGATCAAAAGGCGTAAAACTAAATGGCAAGTCTTTCCTTCATAACTACCAGTGGCAAGAGGATTCTGAATTTAAAATCCTAGAATCTATCATGACAGCTCCCATGGTTGTTACGAGTTGGATTAACCTCCAATATTACGCCAGTACGACGGATAATCAGCACTTGGGTGCTGGGAACAAAACCTTACATAACATCACATCCGGTCTTGGGGTCTTGGAAGGTTCAAGTGGAGATCTACGCATTGGGCTTCCTATCCAATCGGTCCATAACGGTGAAAAATTTGAACACATTCCCATTCGTCTAAATGTAGTGATCGAAGCTCCGACGGCAGCCATCAATAAAATTTTAGAAAAGCATGATCATATCCGCCAGCTATTTGATCATGAATGGATTTTCTTGCATCGAATGAACGAGTCTGGAAAAATCACCCAGACTTATCAAAAAAACCTAGAGTGGAGTAACGAAGCAAGAGTCGAAATACCGATTGAAGAGTCCGTGCTGTAACCTTTCATTTTGGCGTTGGATACTCGAAGTATTCAAATAGCAGGAATTGCCAAATTATCCCTTCACATTTGCTCCCTTTTCCAAGTCCGCTCCTAAAGTAGGTTTGACAACAATGGGTTGAATCATCAATAAACCCAAATAGGACCATAGATAGGTTTATTAAACTGGCTGAGAAGTTTAATTAGAATAATAAAAGCCCATCTAATTAATAGTATTCATTTATTATTGTTTTTCTTACAAGAAAGATAGGGTTCTGAGTAATCCCATTTGATGTTAAAAAACCAATAAATGAGCAAGAAAAATAACCTGTTTACTGATAAAGAATCCATCAAAACCATTGATCGGCTTCGGGTTATTTATTTCGGAATAGCTGTTTTTTTCTTCTTTTTGACGGAAATAGGAAGGAATATTTACAGACCCTTTATTTATTCCAATCATATTGATGATTTTGGAATAGCGGATAGTATTGGAAATTTGGGAGGGGTAATTGTTCAAATTTTTTTCACTCTGGCTATCTTAAACTCCCCAGGAAAGAAGGCTTTTCACGTGATTGGGTTTATCGTGATAGGCTATATTCTTTATGAAATTGTTCAACCCTACCTGCCCCGTGGTGTTTTTGATTGGAAGGATATTTATGGAACAGTTATAGGAGGATTAATCTCCATAATCTTTTTGGGAATAGTTTGGAAAACTATACCGAATAAGGTTCTCCATAAATTTTGATAGATACCTTAACCTGAAATAGTAATAATTAGCGCTGCCTTTTTCGATAGCTCCTATTCCAAAAATGGATATGAAATGAATCTTAAGGGCGTGCCAATAGGATTTTAACTCATTGATTTTTAAATTATTACCATGTCTTTTAGGTAAGCAAAAGTTCTGAATAGAGTTTGCTTTGTTTGTCGGGGGATTAAAAAACCCATTCAGTATCTCTAAAATATTCCAAACTTATGGACAAAGCACTTCAAACCATGGTCGATAATATGCCAGAGAAAACTGGTAAAGCCCTTGATGAATGGGTTAAAATTCTAAAAGCAAGGGGCTTTAGCAAACATTCTGAAGCTGTGAATTTTTTGAAGTCTGAATATCAAGTAACCCATGGATTTGCAAATACCATAGTGGCGCTTTCCAAAGAGGATTCCAGTTTGGAAAAAGACCTTGTCGTTGAGCAGTATAGGGGCAAGGAAGAATTATTGCCGATTTATGAAGGTTTAATTTCATTTATAAAAACACTAGGAAACGATATTACAATTACTCCAAAAAAGGGGAGTGTAAGTATCATCCGAAAAAGGCAATTTGTGCTGATCAAACCAGCCACAAAAACAAGAATTGATTTGGGTTTTAAACTCAAGGATATACCCACCACAGATAGACTGGAAAATTCGGGCCCTTTTGGGACCATGTGTACCCATCGTGTTCAACTCTCAGTGATTTCTGAAATTGACCAAGAACTAAAAGACTGGATCAAGGAAGCCTATGAAAAATC
Source organism: Cyclobacteriaceae bacterium (assembly GCA_013373335.1). Classification (GTDB taxonomy): domain Bacteria; phylum Bacteroidota; class Bacteroidia; order Cytophagales; family Cyclobacteriaceae; genus Algoriphagus. The sequence continues at coordinate 23,924 of JABXHZ010000216.1, forward strand.
TATTTGAAAGGACCAATAATACCTATTGATGAAAGTTACGCCTGAACATAACGAACGAATAGCGAAAATGAAATTTGGTTCAGTCTATCCCCATTATCTATCAAAAATTGAGAAAAAGGGAAGAACAAAAGAAGAGCTTCATCAAGTGATAGAATGGCTTACAGGATTTGATGAAGAAAGATTAAAAGAGCTAATTCAAGAGGAAGCAAACTTTGAGACATTTTTTGAAAAGGCAAAATTGAATCCAAATGCAGAACTTATAAAAGGCGTCATTTGTGGCTATCTAATAGAGGAAATAGAAGTCCCCCTGACAAGGCAGGTTAGGTATTTAGACAAGCTGGTTGATGAATTAGCAAAGGGAAAAAAACTTGAAAAGATTTTTAGATAGGAAGTATCCAAATCTCTTCAATTAGACTTTTTTGATCAAATTTTGTATTTTCATAAGAACTGATTTCCAACTACTTAAATGCGGGTTTTGGAGAACAGTCAGTTTTATTCTTTAGCTCATTAGATTTTTAACTTAACCCATGCCATTATGAAATTCAACAAAACAACATTCCGATCATTCAAAGTCATTCTTTATTTGGCCTCTTTCATTGCTTTTTTGGGAATCCAGTCCTGTGGTTCTGGCACTCAAACAGAGACAAGCTCTCCCGAAGAAGAAGCCCCGGCTCCTCCTATGATGGAGATTGTTACTGAAACTATGGATTTTCAAATGCCGGATACTATCCCTGCAGGATGGTACATCTGGAGATACCATAACAATTCGAATCAAACTCATTTCATCCTGATAGATGATTATCCGGATGGAATTACCTTGGACTCCATCAAAGAACGTGTACTCCCAGTCTTTGGAAACGGAATGTCCTTGTTGAATGAGGGAAAAACGGACGAAGGCTTTGCCGAATTCGCCAATCTTCCTTCTTGGTTTTCGGAAGTTGTATGGCGAGGAGGGGTAGGATTGGTTTCTCCCGAAGTGACCGCTGAATCTATTTTACAATTATCACCCGGAGTATATTTTGTAGAATGCTATGTGAAAATGAATACCGGAATGTTCCATACCAATATGGGAATGATCAAAAAACTAGTTGTTTCAGATGAAATTTCACCAATGACTGAACCCAAAGCGGATATAAGCATTCGCCTTTCTGGAGAATCAGGAATTTCAGTAGACCCTCCATCAATTCCAGGTAGTTATACCTTTAAAGTCGAATTTTTGGATCAGAAGATCCATGAGAATTTTGTCAGTCACGATCTTAATTTGGTGAGATTGCAGGATAATGCTAATCTGAAAGATTTAGAGGCATGGATGGATTGGAGGGATCCAAAAGGCTTAATCGAACCTGCTCCAGAGGGTGTAATATTTTTAGGAGGAGTCAATGATATGCCTGCTGGTGATACAGGCTATTTTACGGCTCAATTGGTACCCGGTCAATATGCATTCGTCTCAGAGGTGCCGAATGCCTCCGGAAAAAACCTACTTAAAGTCTTTGAAATCACCCAGTAATCCCCTTTAACATTAAAAAATATATAGGGTAAAAAGTGAGTCGCTTTTAAAAAGAAAAATCCTGAATAATTCAGAAACTAGTTCTTTCATAAGTCCCTGATTTTCAATTTATTTTTTTAAATTAGATAGTACTGGGTTTGAATTTTTATGATTGAACTTCTTCGAAAAATTCGGCATAATATGATTTCCGAAAACAAAATCGGCAGGTACTTTAAATATGCAATAGGGGAAATTATTCTCGTGGTCATAGGGATTTTAATCGCTCTTTCGATTAATAATTGGAACGCAAATCGAGCTGCTCAAAAAGAAACCTTCAAATTTTTAAGTAACCTAATTGATGATCTAAATAATGATATTTCCTCTTTTGAAAACAGTATAAATTTTAACAAAACTAGACTTAGAGGAATCATATATATTTTAGAACACGCTGAATTAAACACCCAACGATTTACTGAAATGGAATGGGTGGACATTTCCCAAAATGATCTCCCAAACCAACTCTGGCAGGGCCCTTTCCCAGATTCTTTAGACCGGAATTTTACTAATCTATCCTTCCTTTTGTTGGGACGTGGATTTGGTGGGGTTTCCTTAAATAAATCAGTAATTAATGAGCTCTATTCCACTGGATCCTTTTCAAATATTCAAAATCCGAATCTGAAAACTAAAATTGGGAATTATTACAGCTATTTAGCCCAACGACTGGAAGGTTACGCAATCGAGGAACATGAAGAATGGGCCAACGAAACCACACGGTTTTTTCGAGACCAATATGGTATTTTTACACTTGATGTCTCTGATTTAGAGGATCCAATCGGCATAATAAAAGGAAAAAAAGACGCGGAGCATCACTTAAGATACCTAGCCTTAGAAGTGAATTACCATTGCGTTTGGGCACAACAGGCCAAAAAAATGGCTTTGGAATTAATTCAACTTATAAAAGAAGAACAAGATCTATTGAGGAAATAACGGTTTCCTTCAAAATAGCCCCTTCTGGGTAGGCCTCATATTTTAAATGATTTTCATAGAAAACCTCACTTTTAACCTTTTACCAAAAGAAAATGGAGAAATACAAAGACTTACATAAATGGATGATTATACCCATGGTATTTATGCAGTTTGGAATCTTCATGGATTATTGGGGAGATTTTTCGGAAAATGCCTGGTCAGTTCATGTTCATTATTGGACCGGAACGATTTGGTACCTCTATTTGATCATTCAACCCTACTATGCCACCCACGGACAATTAGGAAAGCATAAGACAAATGGTATTGTCGGGATGTTTTTAGCCGGAGGCGTTTGTATCACTGCTTTTAGTATGATGTATCGAGATATCGCAACTACCCAACGGGCTACAGAAATGACTGATCTTTTTGGTCCCTTTGAACCTTGGTTTTTCTTTGGAGTAGCTGCAGTAGAAATTCCAATGATCATCGCTTTCGGATACGCAGTCATAAAAAGTATTCTCAATAGAAAAAGCCTTGAGGATCATGCTTGGTGGTTGATTTCTACCGTTTTTATCATCATGATGCCGGCCTTGGCACGTGGAATTCAAAATTTATATGTTGGGATGAACATTGAGGATTGGCCTGCTATTGATATAATGGCTCCTGTTTACTTCGCACAAGCTCTCATTATCGGCCTGACTTTATTGACTGCCTGGAAATACAAAAAACTAAAGCACCCCGGAACCTATTTGGCGGTAGGAATCAACATCTATACCTGTTTTTTAGAACCTTTGGGAAGGTCGGAAGCGGTTCAGGAATTCTTGGTAACAATTATAAAAGGTTAAAAAGAAGATTTTTGATCCCCATTTTGACTTTTAGAAGTATCTCGCAAATCATTAGACAGGCTTGTTCAAAGGGTTTAAACCCGTATATTTAAATTAGTATTAGTAACCCAGCGAGTCACTCTGTGAAAACTCGGAAGAATGAAGGGGCAGGTCAGAATATACTGGTAAATCAGTTTTGCGATTTCTCTCCTTGGATTCTTAATTCATACATTTTGGCTCAATGGGATTCAAGTGTACTCGAAAATATCGAGTAAGGAAACCCATCCCGACTATGAAAGCCTTGCATTTTCATTCCGCCCATTGCCTCAGAGTTCCCCTCAAAATCCTATTCCTTTTTGCAATCGTTTTTGGACAGGCTTACGACAGTCTCGGTCAACAAATCCAAGGGCCGCTAAGCGAAAAGGACTCCATCTTTTTCAGCCAGCCCTATCCCTACATTTTACCCATCATGGGTGAAAAAGCGCATGGTGCAAAGGTGAAACTCCCTTTTCCAATGGGAATTATGATCAACAACTTGGTCGGAACCCAAGCTCTTTCCCTCTCTGAAATGGCTTTGGGTTTTGGAAGGTTTTCAAATCCCAACCCACCGAATATGATCGACCTCAGTGAGGTTGTGAGATTTGAGGATATCAGCGCACAAACCAGCACACAGAATCTTCGTTTGGATGCTTGGATATTACCCTTTCTGAATGTCTATGGCATTGTTGGTCAAACTAAAAAAGCAGATATCAATGTGAATCTGGTAAAACCCATTCCCTTGGATGTGACCACTCAAGTCAGCGGAACTTATGTGGGATATGGCTTAATGACTGCCGGAGCTATTGGGCGATTATTTGTATCGCTGGATATGAACCAATCCTATAATTATAACCCCCGACTGGATGATCCTGCCAAAATCACCATTTTCGGATTGCGAACTGGACCGGTATTTCGCTTCCCCAAAAAGCCGGAGATGAATGTCACCATTTGGGGTGGAGCCATGTACTCCTCATTTAATGGGGAGACAAGTGGAAATATTCCAACGCTGGAATTAGCTCCCAATGCCCCGGCA
>JABXHZ010000029.1 GCA_013373335.1 Cyclobacteriaceae bacterium
AAAAATAAATCCTTTCTCGCCAGGATCATTTTGGTATAATCCCTGTTTCGAACGGTAAAGTATTGGATGAAAGAAAAAATCCGGTCGTTTAATTCAAAGGACATCTCGGTGTCCATTTTCTCTACCCTTTCTTTCACCTGATCATAAGTGAAGTCAGGGATGTATTCGTAATGGTAATTGGGTTGCACCTCTTCTTCGGAAAAGAGTTCAGGAGCAACCAATTGGGTCTCTTGTGAAAAGGCTTTGGAAAAAAAGAGGCTGCTCGCTACAAAAACGAATAGGATTTTTCTTCTCAAAGCTGTTTTCATTGTCTAATTATTTTGAAATAAGGTTTACTAAATAATTGCTAAAGGCATACAGTTCTGCTTCCTTAAATGAGTTTGCAATAACCTGCAAACCTATTGGCATTCCGTTTTGGTCACTTCCATTCGGAATGGATACCGCAGGAACTCCAGATACGGAAGCCTGAACAGTAAATAAATCCTCCAGATACATGGCTACCGGATCTTCACTATGGTCCCCAAACTTAAACGCTGTAGATGGCGTAGTTGGCATGATAATATAATCAAAATCATTCAAAAGATTTTCAGTGAAATCTTTGATAAGCCGTCTGACTTTCTGGGCTTTTGTAAAATAGGCATCATAATAACTTGCGCTCAGGACGAATGTTCCAAGCATAATTCGTCTTTTTACTTCATCTCCAAAACCCTCACTTCGGGTTTTTTTGTACATAGATTCCAGATTGTGAGCATTCGGACTTCGATAACCATACTTTACTCCATCAAACCTTGATAGGTTGCTGCTGGCTTCTGCCGTGGTCAGGATGTAATAAGTGGGTAGAATGTATTCAAGCAAAGGAAATTCTACTTCCTTGACGATATGTCCTTCTTCCTTGAGTTTATCCAAAACAGACAAGGTAGCAGTCTTGATTTCGGGCTGAAGGATAGGGGATTCAATAGTTTCTTTAAGGTAAGCGACTTTCGCTCTTTTTTCAAAATGCAAAAGTTGGCTGTAGGGTAGGACGGGTTTTCTAGAAGAGGTGCTGTCAAATTCATCGTGGCCAGCCATAACTTCCATGACCAAAGCATTATCCCGGATGGTTCTAGAAAATACGCCTATGGTGTCAAAAGAAGACGCGTAGGCAATTAGGCCCCATCGTGAGACCCTAGAGTAGGTAGGCTTGGAACCAATGACTCCAGTAAAAGCTGCTGGTTGCCTGACCGATCCTCCTGTATCTGTTCCTAATGCAACCGTACAAAGGTTTGCTTGGACTGCTACGGCAGAACCTCCTGAAGAACCACCTGGAACTCGAGATTCATCTAAGGCATTCAAAACTTTTCCATGACAGGAGTTTTCATTGGAACTCCCCATACCAAACTCATCGCAATTCAATCGACCTATGATGATTGCATCTTCGTCGATTAGGCGTTGGATAGCGGTAGTGGTGAATTGGGCTTCGTAGCCCTGAAGAATTTTGGAGGAGGCATTGGATTCGTGACCCGCATAACATAGAACATCTTTGATTCCGATGACCATGCCTGCTAGTTTGCCGGCTTTTCCTGAAGCTAATTTCTCATCCACCCATGCAGCTCGCGCAAGAGCGGAAGGTCCATAAACTTCAACGAAGGCGTTGAGATGCGCCTTCGTTTGAATATTGGAGAGATAGTGACGTACGATTGATTGACAATCAGTTTCTCTGTTTTCGAGGGATTTTTGAATTTCCTCGAACGAACTAAATTTTTCCAAAGCTTAGAGGCTTTAGGGATTATTTTTTCTTGTCTTTCAATCCCTCTTCGAGATCGTTTTGGATGTCTTTGGTTGCATCTTTGAATTCACGGATGCCTCGACCTAAGCCTCGAGCCAATTCCGGGATTCTTTTAGCACCAAACAACAGTAGGATGACCAAGATGATCAGGATGATCGAGCCACCGCCCATATTTTGAAGAAAACCCAATGTAGCCATAGTGTAATTATTTTAGGGTAAATGAGGTCACAAAGATAGTATTGTCATTGGCATGGACAAAGGAGCTCTGTGACTCTGTGAATATTTTTCCGAATATACGAATTTTTGACCTATCTGGATGAAATCCAAGAAGCCGGATCCATTTTTTGAAGTCCTTTCCAGGTTTGAAAATGAATTTCTGCTTCCCCGTCAGAATTGGTTGCAACACGACCAATTACGTCTTTTGCTTTGACAGTTTGGCCAGTTTTTACAGAAGTGGAGGATAGCTTGCTATATAAGGTATAATACTCTCCATGCTTGATCAAAACGGTCTCGCCATAGCCTGGCATGGAGGCAACTTTTGCGACCACTCCGTCAAAGACAGTTCGTACGGTTGAATTTGGCTGGGTTCGAATATTTATTCCATCACTGGGAACGGTAATTCCCTTCAAAGTAGGGTGGGGGTGATCACCGTATGTTTGGGTGATAAATCCAGTTTCAACCGGCCAAGGTAATCTGCCTCGGTTGCCAGCAAAAGAACTTGAAAGAGCGGCTACTTCCGGAGTCATAGGCATGCTGCTATCCGGTCGTTTGGTAGCTGTACTGTTTGCTTTTGCAGCAGCAGCCTCTGCCAATCGAATCTCTTCCTCAATGGCTTCCCGGATCATGGCCTCCAATTGTTGCTGTTGTTTTTTGGTTGCGGTAATTTGGCTGCGGATTGTTTTCTCTTTTTTTGTCAAAGAATTAACGATCACTTGCTGTTCTCTTCGAAGCGCCTCTAATTTCTTTCGTTCTTCTTGGGCTTCTGCTAGTATTTCCACCTTATCCGCTTTCCGTGCATCCAGCTGAATCCGTTCTTCGGCAAGTTGTTCGGTTACTTTTTCGATTTGTTCAGCTTGTTGCTTTCTGCTGTCCGAATATTGCTTCAGGTATTTCAATCGCATATACAATTGATTGAAATTGGCAGAGCTGAATACAAAGGCCACTATGGATAAGTTTCGGTTAAGTTTGGAAGTATTGTAAATCATCCGGCTGTATTCGGCCTTTAGTTCCTTTAAGTCGTTTTCCAGTTGCTTGATTTTAGCTTCAGTTTCTCGGATTTCAGTATCCAGAACTTTCACTTCTCGATCCAAGGTGTTAACCAAGCGTGTTTGGGCTTGAAACTGTCGGGTAACAGCGTTCAGTGATCCAATGGATTCTTTTTTGGTAGCAGTAGTCTGACGAAGGATAGTATCAAATTCCCGAAGTTTGGCTTGTATTTCCGCTTTTTGTCGCTCCAGCTCTTCCCGCGTTTTACTGATTTGAGCAAATCCATTTTGGCTCCAAATACTACCCAGGAGAAAAATTAGTACAAATAGTCTTTTTGATCTAGTTGCTCTCAAAACCTAAATGGAAAATTTAATGATTCAGACTGAAGCGTAATTCCTGTCCAATTCAAGTGAACGATGGTATTTTGTTTTTCTTTACCAAGTTGGTAGACGAATTGGTACAAAGTCTCTGCAGGAAAGGGTTGTCCCTCTACATCTTGGTAGTCTGCAAAACTAGCCAACAGGCTTCCTCGATCATCTAAGGAATTACTTGCTAATTCCGTGACCTTGGCATTTTCGGTCCCTATTTTGCTGAAATATCTAACTTGGTTCCTTACCTGAGTTAATTCATAGCTTGATTTTACCTTGACTAAGCGGTCGCTATAGTCAAAAACAAATGGAGGGTTAGCCCAGAGGATATTTTGAAATAGATCCAGAGAAAGGTCCAAACCATAATAATTTTTAAACTCTTCAAAGGTTAAATCCACATCCTCATTCCCTATACGATCTTTGATTTGAATTTTTTCCTGGGTGATTAACCCCCTAACCGCTTCCATTCCAAGTCCCGGCGAGATTGAAAACCAAAGCACCGAGTCCTTTTTTGATCGAAGATTTAAAGTCCCTCTGGTGATTTTTCCTGATTCCTCCTCAATCACCACTTTAGCTCTGGCTGTAAGGTATTGGTATTGAGGATAACTTGGATTGAAACCCTCCATTCTGGAGTTTGAGCTATAAGGAATGGTCTTTTTTGCACAAGCATTCAAAAAAATCAATCCAACCAATAAGAGGAAGTAAGCAAAAAATTTATTCATAGTATTTTCTGTCTCTTATCTTCAAGGGTAATTTTTCTGATGCTTCGGGACTTTTGGAGGCTTTTTCCCAATAGCTTAAAGCTTCGGATTTTTGACCAACATGGTACAAGATGTCACCGAAATGCTCCAAAAGGGTACCGCTGGGCTCAGTTTCATATTGAAAAGCTTTCTCCATATACTGATAGGCTTCCTGATATTCTCCCAATTGAAATAGAACCCAAGCGTATGTATCCAAAAAAGTGCCATTCTCTGGAAATCTCCGCACTACTTTTTCAGCCATCTGTTTTGCCTTTTCCAAATCCCGCTTTTCAAGAGATAAGAAATATGCGTAATTATTGAGGACTTGTTCATCGTTGGGGTTGATTTCCAAAGCCTTTTCAAAATAATGGAAGGCAGAGTCTTTTTCACCCAAATTGTACAAGGAGCTACCCAATGAACCAAAAGCAACTTGATCCAATTGCCTGTTTTGACCATTGTTTAATTTTAGAGCTTCTCCCAATGAATTAACAGCTGCGCTGTCTTTCTTAAGAGCGGATTTGACAACACCGTCATAAAACCAAAACTCTGGGCTTTCAGGGAATTCATCTACACCAAGAGTGGTAAAGCTTTCCAAGCCTTCTAGATCAGCTCCTTGTCCAAATGAGTTCAAAATTATTTGCTCCAGAATTCTTTCGTTTTTGGGATTGAGTTCGATAGACTTTTTATACCATTCCAAACTTTCATCTTGCTTGTTTTCCTTGGCATCCCGGTCCCCAAGGACTTCATAGATGGCAGCGTTCTCTGTTTCATTTTGAAGCATCAAGGTGCTGAGGGAGTCTAATAATTCTTCTCTTTCTGGGGTTTTAATCTCTTCTAAAATCCCTGTGAAAGTCCGTGCTTTTGAATCTGGGTCCAAGTCAGGGCTGGCAAATGCTCGATAAAGAAAAACTTTTGATTCTTCTTTTTCTCCCTTGGCTTTCAGTAATGTATAGGCTGCAAGTTGAAGTTCTGGTTGATTAGGATATTTACTTATTTCCTGATTGACCAATGCAATAGCTTGATCGATTCGGTTGTTATTGTAGAGGATTTCTACCAGGTTTAGGACATAGTTCGGATTTCCCGGTCTGTTCTCAATCAGTTTTTCTCCTTCTCGGATTGCTTCATCTAATTGGTTTTTTCGGAGATAGATCCGCTGCTTCTGTTGGGTGATGGGTTCAAGAATTCCAAAGTATGCTTCTGCACGGTTAAGGACGACCAATGCTTTATCAAATTCCCCGGCTTGCAAATAAATGGATGCTAAATCCAGATTGTATTGCTGATTATGTTCTCCATCAGCAGTAAGGCGATCTAGAATTTCTGCAGCTTTTAGAGGTTGTTTGAGATTGGTATAAATCTCCGCCACAAGCAAGGCATAATACTTGTTTTCAGGATCCAAATCCACTGCCTTTTCTGCATAAGAAAGGGCTTTTTCCGGTTCATTGATTCGGGCAAAAAGTTCTCCCAATTTGTAATGAATGGCGGGCTCATCAGGTTTCAGTTCCAAGGCATTTTGAAGGTACCCGTAAGCTTTTTGGTAATCCCCCAAAGTCAGCTGTTTCGATCCTTCAATAAAATTCCGATCTGCCAGTGCCTCTTTTTCCTGAAGTTTCCTTTGTTTTTTTGAAAGTTTGGTTTGTCCATTTGCCTCAGGGAGGATTCCTAGTACTAAAATCAGTAGGCAAAGGATTATATTTTTTGAATTCACGTTTATTCTCACTCTATCTCGATTGAAGTACAAACATAATGCCTTTTCGCGAAAGGAATTCTGTTGGAAAAGAACAGGATTGGCGGGTAAATCATCCCAGTTTTTAACGCTTTTTAGAAAGATAGTGCTGGATTTCCTTCTTCTCTAGTATAAGAAATAAAGCTACAAAAGGAATCAGAACCGCATTTTTAAAGAAAAAAGCTAAAATTTCATTTTCCGGGTTCCAATAGAAACCTAAATAGCTTAGCCCAAATGCCACTAACAAATACAAAAGATCTTTTCCTGTTTGGTAAGGAATGGGGTAATATTTTTGTCCTAAAAGGTAGCAAACGATAGACATTACCAAATAACAGGCAAGAGTGCTCAAGGCCCCTCCCATATAACCGTACATTGGAACTAAGAAAATTACCACTGCAATACTTACAACTGCTCCAATTAGTGTGATCCAAAAACTGTATTTGGTATTATCAGTGATTTTAAACCAAATGGAAAGATTGAAATAAATTCCCAAAAGTAAGTAACCCATCAATAAGACAGGGACAATGTACAATCCTTCGGCATAACCTTCACTTCGAAGGAAAAGTGGTCCTAGCCAATTGAGATTTACAGAAATAGCAATCATCAGAATTGCACAGAAAATGACAAATGCATGCATTACCCTAGCATAGAGCTGGGGTGAGTTTTTGTTTTCTGATTCTCTGAAAAAAAATGGCTCTGCTGCGTATTTGAAAGCTTGGATCACCAAGTTCATCAAAATGGCTAGTTTAAAGTTTGCTCCGAAAACCCCTGCTGCCGCCCTGCTATCCAATCCTTGGTAAAATCCATCCGGTAGTACGTATTCAAACAACAGTCTTGAAATGAGTTCATTGGTGACACCTGCCAATCCCATGAAAAGTAAGGGAAGGGAATAACGCCACATTGGTTGAAGAATACTTTTTTCCAATCGGAAAGAAAAGAAACCTGCTTTCCACCAAACCAAAGGTATGATTAGTCCATTTGCCAGTAAGTTGGCGAGAAGAATATATTCTACCCCCCAGTCTGACCTATATCCCAAAAAGCCTTCAGGAATTATCCCGTTTTGAATCCAAATGGGAAATCCAATAATCAATATCAAATTGAATCCAACATTTAAGGTGATATTGGCCAGTTTGGCGACCGCAAAAGTAACAGCCTTATTTTCCAATCGGAGTTTAGCAAAAGGAATGGCCAAAATCGCATCAAAAGTTAAGATCAAGGCTACCCAGCGAAATAAGTAGGCTTGGCCAGGATAATTCATCCATGTGGCAAGCAATGGGGCAAGAAGGAAAATTCCCGTCCCTAGAAGAAGACTGGAGGTTACCAGCAGGCTTTGTGTGTTATTATAAACTCTTTGGGGGGAAAGGTTTTTACCTGTGGCAAAGCGGAAAAAACTGGTTTCCATGCCATAGGTAAAGATGATATTCAAAAAACCAATCAGTGCATAAATACCCGTAAAAGCCCCCAAGGCATTTTTGCTGAGGTAGGCTGTATAGACAATGATTAGTAAAAAATTAATCGATCGGCCAAGGATACTGCTCAGTCCATAAATAGCTGTTTGGCCGGCGAGTTTTTTGAGGTTGCTCATGGAATGGGAACCTCTTTATTCTCCCTTGAAGATCGGTTTACGCTTTTCCAAAAAGGCCGAAGTCCCTTCTTTGTAATCTCCGGATTTTACACAACGTGCAAAGCTATTTGCTTCGGTTTGATAGCCATTTTCTTCGGACAAATAGACTGCATTGACACAATCTACGATCATACCAATTGCCAAAGGAGCCTTGGACATGATTTTGTGGATGATTTCTTCTGCTTTGGCCATGGCTTCTGCTTTGGTAGGCAATACATGGTTGACAAGCCCTAATCTCAGCGCTTCCTCCGCACCTATCATGTCACCTGTCATCATTAATTCATTTGCCTTTCCTCGTCCGACAAGGATAGTCAGCCGCTGTGTTCCTCCGTATCCCGGGATAATTCCAAGGTTTACTTCTGGTTGTCCGAATTTTGCATTGGAAGTGGCAACCCGCATATGGCAAGCCATCGCTAGTTCGCATCCTCCTCCCAGTGTAAATCCATTCGTTACGGCGATTACAGGTTTTTGGCAGTTTTCTATCACAGAAAAAATTTCCTGACCGTTTTCGGCGAATTTTCGGGCATTTACTTCATTCAATTCGGCAATTTCCCGAATATCCGCTCCGGCGACAAATGCTTTTTCCCCAGCCCCTGTAATGATGACAGATTTGATAGTTTTGTCTTCCATAACTCGGTCGAAAATCTCCCTCAATTCCTCCAGAGTGGCAAAATTCAAGGCATTCATTTTGTCTTCCCGATTGATGGTAAGATATAGTACACCGTCTTTTTCTTCAGTCAGAATATTTTGAAAACTGTCCATAAGAATTAATTTCTGTTCGAAGCAAATATACGTCTAGGGTATTCAATCCCAAATTCAAGCTTAGAAAAATACAATTTGATTCTTTTGATTTAAACAAAATCTAATGATATCCATTAGTTCAATTTAGTGATTTTCGGGTCTCTGTCCAGTATTTTTTATTTACTTTTGCGTCAGCAAATTTTAAACTAAACCTCAATAAATATGTCTTCAAAAAGAAAGATTACCGTAGCCTACGGGGATGGAATCGGACCTGAAATCATGGAAGCGACGCTTCGAATTCTAGATGCTGCAGGTGCGCAACTAGAGTATGATGTAATTGAGATCGGCGAAAAGGTTTATCTCAAAGGAATTTCTTCCGGAATGGAACCTAAGGCAATCGATTCTCTTCGTGAAACCAAAGTCTTTTTGAAGTCACCTATTACCACACCTCAAGGTGGAGGTTTTAAATCACTCAATGTAACTACCAGAAAATCATTTGGACTTTATGCGAATGTAAGACCTTGTAAGGCTTTCTCTCCATTTGTGAAAACCAATTTCCCCAAAACCGACATGGTGATTATCCGGGAAAATGAGGAGGACTTATATGCAGGAATCGAGCATCGTCAAACTCAGGAAGTTTATCAGACTTTGAAATTGATTTCTGAGCCTGGATCAGAAAAAATTATCCGTTATGCATTCGAATATGCCAAGAAGTATGGAAGAAAGAAGGTGACCTGTATGACCAAGGACAATATCATGAAATTGGCAGATGGTCTTTTCCACAAAAAGTTTGATGAAATTTCAAAAGAGTATCCTGAAATCCAAGCAGATCACAAAATCATCGATATCGGTACAGCTTTGATTGCTGATCGACCAGAGACCTTTGATGTGGTTGTTACGCTAAACCTTTACGGAGATATCATATCCGACGTAGCTGCTCAAGTGACTGGTTCTGTAGGATTAGGAGGTTCGGCAAATGTGGGTGAGGAAGTGGCCATGTTTGAAGCGATTCACGGTTCTGCACCGGATATTGCTGGAATGGGCATTGCCAATCCGTCTGGATTGCTGAATGGAGCCATCATGATGTTGGTTCATATCGGACAGCCAGATGTTGCTGAGAAAATTTCAAATGCTTGGATGAAGACTTTGGAAGATGGAATCCATACTGGAGATATTTATCAAGAAGGACTTTCTTCGAAAAAAGCTTCTACCAAGGAGTTTGCAGATGCAGTGATTGAAAGATTGGGTCAAAATCCAGAGAAAATGACTCCAGCGGTATTTGGAGAGGATGCCACTGAACCTATGAATATTAAGCTTTCCCCAAAAACCAAACAGAAAAAAGAGTTGGTTGGGGTGGATGTCTTTATTGATTGGGATGAGGATGATAGAGATCCAAATGTTATTGGAGAGCGCTTGCGACAAGCCAATGCGGATGGATTGCAGTTGCATTTAATTACCAATCGTGGGGTAAAAGTCTTCCCTGAAGGCTTGAAAGAAACTTTCTGCACAGATCACTGGAGATGCCGATTCAAAACGGCAGATCAAAAAGTAATCACACATGATCATGTCTTAGATCTATTAAAGCAAATCCAGGATTTAGGATTTGATTTTATCAAGACAGAGCATTTGTACACCTTTGATGGACAGCGAGGCTACTCTCTTGCTCAAGGTGAATAATCCTTAAATACGAAGTTAGAAATATAAAAAAGGGAAAGGAGACTTTCCCTTTTTTATTTAGGAATGACGAATGCTGAATAATGCATTGCTGACAAGTTCTTCAAATCTTTCAACCCTTCATTTGCACTTTCTACCCTCTACCTAGTACTTTGTAGAAGAATGAAAAAACGGGTTTTAATAATTACCTATTATTGGCCGCCGAGTGGAGGTTCTGGTGTGCAGCGCTGGTTGAAATTTGCCAAATACCTGCCTGACTTCGGATGGGAGCCCGTGATTTTTACTCCTGAAAATCCTGATTTTGATATTCAGGATCCTTCTTTAGAAAAGGAGATAAGTTCTGATTTAGAAGTGATCAAATTCCCGATTTGGGAGCCGTACGCCCTTTTGGGGAAATTGAGAGGGAAGAAGAAAAGTCATCCGGCCCGTATTTTGGAACAGAGAGAAATGAATTCTTTGGAAAAGGCGGCGGTATGGATTCGTGCAAATTTATTGGTTCCTGATCCCCGTGTCTTTTGGGTGAAGCCTTCCGTAAAATTTCTACTCGATTTGGTAAAACCCGGTCAGTTTGAGGCTGTAATCACAACCGGACCTCCTCATTCGATGCATTTGATAGGGAAGGCTCTGAAGGAAAAAACAGGCATTTATTGGCTGGCTGATTTTAGGGATCCCTGGTCCGATTGGGAGTTTTTGGATCAATTGCCTATGACTGCCAAGGTTCGAAAGAAACATCAGAAATTGGAAAAGGAAGTTTTAAAAAAGGCGGATCGAGTTCTGACAATTTCACCTACTTTTCAGAAGGATTTGTCATCTATTGGAAATCGAAAAATCGACCTAATTACCAATGGGTTTGATCCAGATGATATTCCCAATGGATTCGATCCAAAAAAGAAATCTTCAAATGAACTTCAGATAGTCTACACTGGGGTAATTGATTCCATCCGAAATCCCATTCCATTTTTAGAAGCCTTAAAAGAAGAATTCCAAAAATCCCCCATCCATGTGCAAGTGACTTTTGTTGGAAAAGTCAGTGAGCAGGTTAGGGATTTTGTTTATCAAGATGATTGGCTTTCTAAGGTGGTTGATTTCCCGGGTTATGTGAGCCATCAAGAAGTGTTTGATTTTTATGCAAAAGCGGATCTTCTGCTCCTGATTTTGACAGACACTAAAAATGCCCAAGGAAATATTCCGGGTAAATTGTTCGAATACATGTCGACTGGGATTCCTGTTTTAGCTTTGGGTGACCCGAATGGAGACTCTGCCCAGATTTTAACCGAAAGTGGTGCAGGAGAGGTGGTGTCCCACGGAGATGGAAAGCGTATCCGGGAAGTTTTGAGAAAATTTTCAAATCAGCAAATGAGTATTTCGCTTGGTCCCCAAATTTCCCAGTTTTCAAGAAAAACGATTTGTGAAAAGTTAGCCCAGATTCTCGATGAAAATCCCCTTTCTTGATCTCAGTCAAATGGATGTAAGATTAAAGAAAAGGCTTCGGGAGAAATTTTCCCAAGTCTTGGAAAAGGGTGTTTTTTCAGGAGGTGAGGAGGTTCAGTTTTTGGAACATACGATTCAGCAAAAACTCAAAAGTCTTCATGCTATTCCATGTGCTAATGGAACCGATGCTTTAGAACTGGCGCTTCGAGCCTTAGAAATAGGGGAAGGAGATGAGGTGATTGTTCCGGCACTAACTTGGGTGAGTACAGCTGAGGCAGTTCGATTGATAGGGGCAAAGCCGATCTTTTGGGATACGGATGAAGATGGGCTTCTGAAATCGGATTGGGTGGAGGTGGTGACTTCAAAAACCAAAGCAGTCATACCTGTTCACCTTTATGGAGGAATGGTCGACATGGCTATGTTAACGGAAGCAGCTCAATCGAAAGATGTTTCAGTAATTGAAGATGCAGCGCAAGCTTTTGGTTCTTTTCAAGATGGGAAAGCTGCTGGTACATGGGGAGCAATAGGTTGTCTAAGTTTTTATCCAAC
>JABXHZ010000356.1 GCA_013373335.1 Cyclobacteriaceae bacterium
GGAGTATCCATGCCGGGATTGGTAGATGCCGTTGGTGGAGTGAATTACACTTATCTTCGATTTGGCCGAAAAACGCTATTGGAAAACTTTGAGGCAAGGTTTGCTAAAAAAATATTTCTTGAAAATGATGCCCGGGCAATGACTCTTGCCGAATTTAAATTTGGTTCAGAGCATGAGCATAAAAATGTGTTAGGTATCTTCGTAGGCTGGGGTATTGGTCTTGGAATCATCATAGAAGGGAAAATTTACCGGGGCGCATCAGGCTTCGCTGGGGAATTCGCCCACTCGCCCATTTTCGAAAACAGAAATATTACCTGTTCTTGTGGAAAAAAAGGATGCTTGGAAGCTGTAGCTTCTGGTACTGCCATTGTTCGGATGGCTGAAGAAGCCATCAAGTTGGACACGGACAGTATCTTGGCAAGGATGGTCCGGGATCATCAAGGGGAATTAGAGCCTGCCCTCGTTGTAGAAGCAGCTTTAGCTGGAGATCAACGGGCTATTACCATTTTATCAGAAGCTGGTTTGGACTTAGGAAGAGGGATATCTATCTTAATTCAACTCCTTAACCCAGAATTAATAATCATAGGAGGTTCGGTAGCAGAAGCCAACCAATACCTCATTACACCGATTCAACAGGCCTTGAATATTTATAGCATGGCTAAGTCCAGAGAGAAATCTAAATTGGCTTTGTATCAATTGGGAGAAGATGTTGGGTTGATGGGTGGCGTTGCTGTGGTCAACGAACAATTGTTCGAAGATGTCCTGAACCGCCTGGGTTAATTCCTTTATTTATCTACAATTTCAAAACTTTTTAAAAAATCCATTTTCGGGATGCAAACGAAGAAGGAGTTCGACAAGAAGAAAAAATCGGGAAAATGGTTTGGGAAAAGATTACAAAAAAAGAGCATTTGATAACCCTAAATAAGTAATCATGAAAAACTTCTTCCTAGGAATCATTCCTCTATTCTTGCTTTTCTCTTGCCAGAAAAAGGAATCCGAAGGACAAAATAAGCATTCAGGCAGCCCTAACATTGTATTGATTTTTGCTGATGACTTGGGATATGGGGATTTAGAAACCTACGGAGCTAAGGAATGGAAAACTCCGAATTTGAATGCATTAGCCCAAAAAGGGACTCAAATGAACCGGTTTTATGTCCCGCATTCTGTTTGTTCTGCTTCTCGAGCAGCGCTCCTCACTGGTACTTATGCCAACCGAATAGGAATTTATGGAGCATTGGATCATTCGGCCCGTCATGGCCTCAATCCAGAAGAAGTTACAATTGCGGAAATGTTAAAGGAAAAGGGTTATGCCACAGCAGCGATTGGAAAATGGCATTTAGGACATTTGACGGAATTTTTACCGACCCGTCAAGGCTTCGATTACTACTTTGGATTGCCTTATTCCAATGACATGTGGCCTCACCATCCCGAAGTGAAGAATTATTACCCACCGCTCCCCTTAATTGAGGGAGAAGAGACAATTACCACACTTGATGATCAGAGCCAGTTAACCACCCAATACACCGAAAAGGCTTTATCGTTTATTGAGGAAAACAAAGAGCAACCCTTTTTCTTGTATTTAGCACATAGCATGCCCCATGTTCCACTTTTTGTCAGTGAAAAATTTGAAGGAAAATCCCAACAGGGACTTTATGGGGATGTGATCATGGAGATTGATTGGTCTGTAGGCGAAGTCTTAAACAAACTCGAAGAATTAGGTTTGGATAAAAACACCTTGGTTATTTTCACCTCAGACAATGGACCTTGGTTATCCTATGGAGGTCATGCTGGTTTGACCGCAGGTCTTCGGGAAGGGAAAGGAACTTCTTGGGAAGGAGGAATTCGAATCCCTGCAATATTCAAATGGCCTGGTAAAATCCACGAGGGCAAAGTGATCGATAATCCTGCCATGACCATTGATATCTTGCCGACTTTAGCTGAAATCACAGGAGTTTCGCTTCCTGATCGAAAAATAGATGGAAAAAGCATCTGGCCTTTACTTCAGGGAAAAGAAATAGAGCCCCGACCTTACTTTGCTTATTACAACCAAAATGAATTACAGGCAGTCCTTTACGAAAACTGGAAATTGGTTTTCCCCCACAGATATCGCACAATTCCTGAAAATGCAATGCTGCGAAATGATGGACTACCCGTTAAATACGAGCATATTAATCTGGAAAAAATTGCCCTTTACAATTTAGAAAGCGATCCCTTTGAACAGATAGATTTAGCAGAAGATTTCCCGGAAGTCATCGAGAAATTAATCGGATTTGCCAATCAAGCCCGGGAAGATATGGGAGACGCCTTGATGCAAATGGAGGGTACTGGAAAAAGGGAACCCGGAAGGATTCAATAAAAAAGCCCGAAATGAATCGGGCTTAACTTTTGACTAGGAATCCCCATTAAGGAATCCATTTAACCTTACTGAAGTCAGGTTTACGCTTCTCCAAGAAAGCATTTCTACCCTCCTTCGCCTCTTCTGTCATATAAGCCAAACGGGTAGCTTCACCTGCAAAAACCTGCTGACCTACCATCCCATCGTCTGTTAAATTCATGGCAAACTTCAACATTTTTATTGAAGTCGGAGATTTTTGGAGAATTTCCAGAGCCCATTGGTATGCCGTTTCTTCCAACTCCTCATGAGGAATTACCGCATTGACCATTCCCATTTCAAAGGCCTCCTGAGCAGAATAATTCCTTCCTAAAAAGAAAATTTCACGGGCCTTTTTCTGCCCTACCATTTTAGCCAAATAAGCCGAACCATATCCACCGTCAAAGCTAGTAACATCGGCATCTGTCTGCTTGAAAATCGCATGCTCCTTACTTGCTAAAGTCAAATCACATACGACATGCAAACTATGACCTCCTCCCACAGCCCATCCAGGCACCACGGCAATAACTACTTTAGGCATAAATCGGATCAAGCGCTGAACTTCCAAGATATTCAGACGATGGTAACCATCATCCCCCACATAGCCTTGATGCCCGCGCGCTTTTTGATCGCCTCCTGAGCAAAAAGCCCATTTTCCATCTTTGGGAGAAGGGCCTTCCCCTGATAAAAGAACCACCCCGATGGAGGTGTCTTCTTGCGCATCATAAAATGCATCATACAATTCAGCGGTAGTTTTGGGTCGGAAAGCATTGCGAACTTCTGGGCGATTAAAAGCGATTCTGGCAACCCCATTACACTTTTTGTAGGTGATATCTTCGTATTCTTTTGCGGTAATCCACTCCATGTGTTTCGATTTGGTTTAAAAATTCGATTTTTTTGCAAGATAACAGGCTTGCTCCAAATTTGTTGATTTCATTATAAGCTTCCCTTTCAATAGTATACCCGGCATGTTTCAGCTTCAATTTGAAAATCAAATTTTCAGAAAACCCAATGACTTTCTTTTTCATTCGGAAAATGAAGTTTTGCAACAGGCTCTTTCCTTTTGTAGAGATTGGATGGAGGGAAAAGAAAAATTTATCCAAAAAACCTCTGGGTCTACAGGCGCCCCTAAAGAAATTGAAATCACGAGAGATCAATTACTCACAAGTGCTCAAGCTACTGGAGCATTTTTTGAAATCGGATCTATGGACCGCTTATTAGCTTGTCTTCATCCAAACTATATCGCTGGGAAAATGATGTTGGTTCGGGCTATGGTTTGGGACTGTCCCTTGATTTTGGTAGAGCCGAAGAGCGATCCCCTTCAGGATATACCTGATAATCTTATTCCCCAATTTGTGGCAATGGTCCCACTTCAAGTGGAAAACAGCCTCAGTAACCCTTCGTCAAGACGTAAGCTCCAAGAAATCAAACATGTTTTGATTGGTGGAGCACCCAGTTCAGTTTTACTACAACAACAATTGGCTGAACACAAAATCCAAGCTTGGCAAAGCTTTGGGATGACCGAGACGGTATCTCATATTGCTTTAGCAAAAATCAATGGACGAACACTTTGGTACCATCCCCTACCGGGAGTACAAATCGGTCAAGATGACCGCGAGGCCTTATGGATTAAATCCCCTATGAGTGGAAACCTCCGAATCCAGACCAATGATCGCGTATCCATCAATTCCTCGGGTAGTTTCCGTTGGTTAGGTAGAGTGGATTTTGTTGTTAATTCAGGTGGGATCAAAATTTTCCCTGAAGTTCTAGAGGCCCAAATTGAATCCACGGTGAATGATTTATTCCCTGAAAAACGCTTTATCTTGGGAGGCTTACCTGATTCGATTTTAGGTGAGAAATTGGTTTTACTTATCGAATCAAAGGATCAGAACCAACAAAGGGCAAAGATTTTGCTAGACCAACTACGCACTATACTCTCCCGTTATGAGAGTCCCCGGGATGTCATTTTCGTAAAGCAATTCGACGAAACTGCTAGCGGAAAAATAAACCGAATCAAAACATTGGCTCATGCTTCTTTGGATCACTAAATTATCCATTTTCTTCCTTGGGATACTCTACCAAAGCCCTACCCAGTTAGAACTTCATATGACAAATAGTGATTCTAATCAGGGTTTGATTCGTATTTTGATTTTTGACAATGAAGATGGCTTTCCGGATATTCATCAAAAGGCAAAACTTGCTTTAAGTCTTCCCATAAAAGATTTTCAAGCACAAACGCTCCTAAGCTCCCTGCCTGCAGGAAAATATGCTATCTGCGCTTTTCATGATGAAGATGAAAACGGAGAAATCAATAAAAACTTTTTTGGATATCCTACCGAATCCTATGGCTTTTCAAATAATCCCAAGACTACTTTCTCCATCCCTCCTTTTGAAAAATGCTTGATTGAAATCAAAGAAGGGAAGAAAAATATCGTAACGATTGAGTTGAAAAAATAGCTTTTTTGAAGGCTAAGCACGCAGTCTCAAAGGATTCTTCCCAAAAAATTCACGTAAAAAAGCCTACTTTTGCACCAATCAAAAATTCAAGATTTTGAGCCAGCAAGAATTAGAAGGAATTGTTTTAGAATATCATTCCGGGATTATCCCCCCACCCTATAGCCATGTTTTTCGACTTTCGCTTAACTGGAAGAAAAATACCCTTGAGGCATCTCTCAATCTTCATTACACCGATCGAGAAGACCTTTCTGAAGAAGAGATTTTAGAAGAGGGATTTACTTTAAATGACGATTACCAATTTGAAGGAAATTTGGATCCAATTTGGAAGCAACCTGTATTGGAACTAATCAAAGAAACTCGGTATTCCTCCCGTGTTGAAGGTGAAGGAGAGATAACGATGGCAACTATCGAGCATGGAAAAACCTCTGTGTTTAAATCACCTTCCAATCAAGAAGCTTGGCAACTTATGGCTCAGGACCTAATTCAAGCCATCTATGAGACTGCCAAAAAAGAAAATCCACTACAAATCAACTTTAGAGTGGTGGAGAAAGAGGGAATACATGACGCTTCCATCAAGCTTCATTTTGCCAACCGGAAGGTAGTGTTTGAGCATGATGACAAAACGGATTCTCTAAATTGGGAATATGCCTTTCAGCTAATGAAACTGATTTTTACCCCGGATTACGATTATGATCTGGCCAAAGAGTCCCCCGGTAAAAAACGGGGGATATACCTGGATTGCGGAGATGGACTTTGGCATGAACTGGGGCAGGGCGTCATCAATATTGACCCCAGCTTTGATGCTGTGGGACAAATCGAGAAGAATTTCAGAAACCTAATTGAGAATTAAAAAAAACCGGTCAGTGTGCCGGCTTTATGGTTTTAACTTTCGTAAATCTTCTTGAATATCTTTCAGCATTTCCCCTAAATCAGAAAGGCTAAGGGATTTCTTTTTATCTCCAGGATTGGGAAAATCCGTGCTGATAAAAGCTTTGGCTTCCCACACTTCCAGGATATCCTCTCCGCGGATCTCATAAGGCTTATACTGTTCATTATCAGAAACTAAAAAAAGCTTCCCATTCTCCGCCAAATAATTAAATACTCGCTTATAAACAATCCCTTCTGACTGGGTAACCAAAACGTA